>NZ_JBFAAX010000303.1:0-7019 GCF_040639995.1 Actinosynnema sp. NPDC023658
CACGCCCACCAGGCGCTCGCCAGGGTCCGGGGTGGGCACGACGACCGCGAGGCCCTGCATCACGCCACCCGCGCACTGCGCCTGCTCCTCGGCCTCGACGTGCCGCTGTGCCAAGCCCACGCGCACAACGCCGTGGGCTTGTACACCGCCCGACTGGGCGACCACGACACCGCCCGCGGCCACTTCCACACCGCCCTGGCCCTGCACCGACAACACCGCAACCGCACCGGCGAGGCGAACGCCCTCAACAGCCTCGGCTACATCGAGCACAACACCGGCAACCACCACCTGGCCATCCGCCACTACCGGCAGGCCCTCACCCTGCGCCGCGGCGGCGGCAACATCTACGACGCCGCCAGCACCCTCGAACACCTCGGCCGGCCCTACGCCGCCCTCGGCCACCACGACCAAGCCCGCACCGCATGGCAGGAAGCACTGCAGCTGTGCCGGCACCAGGGACGCAACGACGACGCCGAACGCCTGCAACGGCAACTAGACCCGCTACTCCGCCCCGACGACGACCGACCCGCCGAAGCCGCAACGTAGGTCCGGACAACCAACCCCAGGACCTACCCCGGTGACGCCGCAGGTCGGCGGCAGATGTCGACCTGCCCGCTCGGGACCGGTGGCCCTTCGCAGACCGACCGGTGTCGCGAACCGCTACCCGGCGCCGCCTCGAAGCCCGGAACCGGGGACACTCCGCGGAACCCGCCAACAAAGTCCGAACACTGCGCCCCACTGTCGTTCGGACCTGGGTGGCGAACCACAGGTCAACAGCCTCGCTATTCGCCACCTTCACCCGGACGGGACACTGGTGTTCTGTACGAGCGAAGGTGGCGGTGTTCGGGGGTAGCTGGCTGAGGTAGTGGCGGAGTTCGGGATTAGATGGCGGAGCAGTGATCAAGGCACGGGCCGGGGTCAGCAGAATGCGCCGCCGTGTGGAAGCTCGGTTTGGTCCCTGGGGGCGTTCCCGCGACGTCGGGCGGGGAGTTCGAGGTCGCGTTCGCGGACGCGGATGGTGAGCATCGCCTGGAGTGGGGTGATGCGTGGCGGGTGCCGTTCGAGGCGTGTCTGCCGGTGCGCCGGTTCCCCTCCTACAAGGGCCAGCGTCACCACGTGGGGCGCTGGTGGACCGCCACGACGTTCACTGGTCGGGTACGAGTCGTGGTTGGAGCGCGACCGGCTGATCCTGCTGGACTTCGATCCGCAGGTGGTCGGCATCGCCTCGCAACCGCCTGGCTGTTCTGGACCACGCCGGAGGGCAAGGCGCAGTCGCACGCGCCGGACTACTTCGCGCGATTGGCCGACGGGTCCGGCTACCGGCACCCGCGCCACGACCTGCCGGAGGTCGCGGCGGCGCTGCGCGCGGTGTTAGCCGAACCGCCCGGGCTGGTGGACGGGGCGGAGGCGGTGGGTAATCCGATCGCGGTGCAGCCGGTGTTGTTCCACCTGCTCTGGCGATGCGAGTTGGACGTCGAACTGTCGGTGCCGCTGCACCCGGAGGCGGTGGTGAGCCGGTGACGGACGTGTCGCGGCCGGTGCTGCGGGTGGGCGACCGGGTCGTCTTCGACGGCGAGGAGCACGTGGTTGCGGGTTGGCGGGCACGCCGGGGCGGTTGCGCGCGGACTCCGGCGGGACGCAGGTGGTGTTGGCCGGGCACCTGCTGGGCGCGGCGGACCTCGCGGTCCTGGACGCGGACGCGCCAGCGGCGGTGGAGCCGTTCGGGCTGTTGGCGACGTTGCCGTCCGAGGCCGTCGCCGACGTGACACGCTGGCGGGAGCACCTAGTGGAGGTCGAGACCGGCCTGCCGCCGAACCCGGCACCGGGGGCTCCACCGCGGCCGGATTACGACCCGGCCGTCACGACGTTGGTCGAACGGCAACGGGCCAAGGCCGCGGAGCTGGGGGTGGGGTTGCGCACAGTCGAGCGCAAGCGTGGCCGTTACCTGGAGCAGGTGGTTCTCCGCGCAGTCGGCCGTGTCCCGGTGCCAGATGTCGAGTTCCGCAGCGGTGTTCGAGTTGGTGCTGGGGAGGTCGGCTGATGTCGGTTGAGCTGGTGCACGCCCGCGAGCCGATCCCGGCCGGTCGGTCGTCGGTGATGTTGCTCGGGCCCACGGCCGTGGCGGGGACGATCCCGTCGTGGCGGCCACGGGCGGTCGATCTGATCGAGGCCGGGTGGGGCGGGGACGAGTCGTTGGTGGTGCTGACGCCGGAGTCCTGGGGCAGAGTCCGGGCAAGCGGGTATGCCGACCTCCGCGTCGGTTATCGTCAGGGCCTCGTCCTCGTGGCATGAAATCCGGCGTCCGGTCATCGGGGACAACCTCAACACTCCAGTTGGAGCGGACCAGGCACTGTCGGATCCACGGGCCCTAGCCGAACTCGAACAATGCGGACACCGTCCAACCCGGACCGAACGCTGTGGTCGATGCTGTACTCCACAGCCGGGACAACTGGCTCGACCCGTGGCAGGAGCCGCGGGCCGAGCAGCCTGCAGGTCGGAGCGGTCAGCCGGTGTGGCCGACGCTGTCCACCCGCTGGTCCTGTCAGTTGGAGAAGTAGGCCACCAGGTTGGGGCAGGGTGAGTTGCAGAAGACCTCGGCCTTGTAGGACGCGGACACGTTGCTCCGCCAGACGTCGGCGTTGCCGAAGACGAGCTCTTCGACGACCCGCTCGCCGTTGGTGACGTCCGTGATCACGAGCAGCCGGTTCCGCTGCGGACCGCCAGTCGTGGCCAGGTGAAAATGTCGGTCGGTGCTACGCTGATCGCCCGCGTCACGCAGTAGTTGTCGTAGCCGTCGGCGAGTACCCGGCAGCTCGCCGAATCCGCGTACGCGGGGACGGCCGCGATCACCGACACCGCCGACGCGATGATCGCCGCCGTCGTCACAAGCGTGATTGCGAACCGCATGCGCTCCTCCTCAGCGTGGGCTGTCAACGCCCCCGGCCGTGCCGTTTCCGTCGCCGGGCTGCTGGACCAGACCCGGTCGCGCTGTGCGCTCAGCACGGCCGGCCGGATCACTTGGACCCATGCGTGGTGTTCGGCTTTCCGCCTATGCGAGAGGAACACCACGCCTGAGCCATGGCTCAACAGACTATGTAGATCTTGTCGATGTCGTTGGTGTAGAAGTTGCCCTGCGAACCGACCTCGACCCAGCCGTGAAGGTCGAAGTGGTCTCCTGCCTCGACGTTCCACACGTAGACCCAAACCTTGCCGCTGCCGTAGTTTGCGATCGAGGAGATCTTGTCCTGATAGGGCCCTCCCCTGAGGTCGTGCGTGCCGCAACGTGTCGCGGTGAACAGCTTGTCGTGGCCGTCGGTTCCGTCGTAGTAGCAGGAGTACCCGGCCGCGCAGTCCCAGGCCGCCGCCTCCGCGGGAGCAGCGGGCAGGGTCACTGCCAGCAGGCTCACGGCGCCGACGGCCACTGATTTGATCAACTTCATCTCTCTGTCCTTTCGCTGGGTCGGCCCGCCTGAGAAGCGGGGGTCATGCGGATCCCCTCTGCGATTCGCTGCGTACCCCCACGTTCGGATGTCCGTTGCCGACGTGCTCCAGAGTAAGCGGCTGTCTCGGTGAATCTTCCGTGTTTTCAACAATCCACTGCTCAGCGCTGGTATGACCTCATGGGGGATGCGTGGACGACCAGGTGATGACAGCTTCGGGACTCGGCGGATGGAATTCATTCTTCTGGGTGGAATAGCAGCCCTCGTCGATGGCGGCTCGCTCGAGCTCGGACCGGCGCGGCAGCGGTGCGTGCCGGCCGCGCTGGCGGCAGACGCGGGCCGGGTGGTTTCGGTCGATCGGCTGATCGGTCGGGTGTGGCGCGACCAGCCACCGCTGCGGGCCAGGGCGACGTTGCTGAACTACCTGTCGCGCCTGCGGCTGCTACTCGCTGGTGCGGGCGCTGGGGTGGTAAGACGGTCATCAGCCGATCGGCCGGCAAAGCCGACGACGCCCGCCGGCTGGGTGCCCACGATCTGATCGTCTCGGCGGACCAACGCGGGATGGCCGCGGCCCGGGACCGGTTCGACGTCGTCATCGACACCATCGCCGTCCCGCACGACGTCAGCCCTTACCTCGGGCTGGTCGCCCTGGACGGAACTCTCAGCCACGTCGGGCACCTCGGCACGGTCACCGTGCAGGCCACCGATCTGCTGGTAGGGCGGAAGAAGCTCAGCTCCGCCGGCAGCGGTGGCCGTCCCGCGACTGCCGCCGTGCTGGAATTCTGCGCCCGGCACAACGTCACCGCCGACGTCGAACTCCTCCCGTCCGCACGCGTCAACGACGCCCTCGACCGCCTGGAGCGCAACGACGTCCGCTACCGTTTCGTACTGGACATGTCGGACCTGCCGTAGCGGCCACGACGGCCCAACGGATCCATCCACGTCGAGCGTCCTCGATTCGGCAGAAGCGGACGTCCGTCCTCATGCTCGATCAGCGGCACGAGCATGCGTTCACGGCCGCTGCGGTGTTCCAGCAGAACGGACGTCCCTCGGTGATGCGCCCTTCCTCGACGGTGATCGTCTGCAAGATCGGGAAGTCAAGTCCGCAGTCGCTGACCCGGCCGCGTGCGCGCACATGAGTCAGGACGACAAGTGGACTGGTGTGTGTCAGGAAGGCGCCGTACCGCAGCCTGGTGCAGCACGACGTCCGGCGCGAAGAACGGCGCGAGCGGCGTGAAAGTCGCACTCCCAGGGCCGCCTGCGGCGAGACGACGGCATGCTGGGCCTGGTGTCGCTGGCGTCCCTGACGACCTCGGTCTGCATCACCGTTCTGCTGCCGGGCGCGGTCACCGTCTTCGTGTCGCACCGCTTTTCCACGGTCCGGATGGCCGACCTCGTCGTGGTGCTCTCGGAGGGCGCGTGGCCGAGACCGGCAGCCACGCCGAGCTGTTCGGCATCCAGGCGAGGGCGTACGGCCGGGTGGCGCCAGACGGTGCGCACACCTGACCGACCACGCCCGTCCGGTACCGTGCGGTGTCGCGGGTCGGGCCGTGAGGGAAGGGATGGGTCGTGGAGGACATCGTCGCGCTCGTGCGGCCGGAGATCTACGCGATGCGGCCCTACACGTCGGCACGACTTGAGGGCGACCAGTCCGCCCGGATCTACCTCGACGCCAACGAGAACCCCTACCCTCCCTTCCCCGGTGGCCCCGAGCAGGAGGGCCTGAACCGGTACCCGGAACCGCAGCCGGCGTCGCTCCTGCGCCGGTTCTCGGAGCTCTACGAGGTGCCGGTCGAGCAGGTCTTCCTGTCGCGCGGGGCCGACGAGTCCATCGACCTCCTGGTCCGCGCGTTCTGCGAGGCCGGCCGGGACGGCATCCTGATCACACCGCCGACCTTCGTCATGTACGAGACCGCCGCGGAGATCCAGGGCGCCCGGGTGTGCCGCGTGCCGCTCGTGCCGGGATCGTTCCAGTTGGACGTGGACGCAGTGGTGGCCGCGTGCGACGCCGACCGGCGGATCAAGCTCGTCTTCGTCTGCTCGCCCAACAACCCGACGACCAACGTGATGGAGCGGTCGTCCGTGCTGCGGCTCGCGGCCGAGCTGCGGGGCCGGGCGGTGGTGGTCGTGGACGAGCTGTACGTCGACTACTCGGGTCGACCGTCGCTGGCCCGGGAGATCGGGGACCACCCCAACCTCGTCGTCGTCCGCTCGCTGTCGAAGGAGTACAGCCTCGCCGGTGAGCGCTGCGGCATCACGCTGGCCCACCCCGAGGTGATCGGGGTGCTGCGCCGCATCATGCCGCCGTACCCGCTGACCGTCACGGCCATCCGCGCCATCGGCGCCGCGATCTCGCCGGACGGCATCGCCTACGGGCGCCGGAACATCGCCCGCATCGTGGCCGAGCGGGATCGCGTGCGCGCGGCCCTGTCGCGGTTGCCGGTGGTGCGGGACGTTCCCGCCTCGGACGCCAATTTCCTCCTGCTGCGCACGGAGGACCCGCGGGGCCTGTGCGCCGCCATGGCCGCGCAGGGGATCAAACTGCGCGACCGGAGCTCGTCGATCGAGGGTGCGGTCCGGGTGTCGATCGGCACGCCGAGCGAGAACGACGAGCTCCTCCGGGCGTTCGAGCTGTATTCCTCCTCGAATTGACGTGCGCCCACCGCTGTTGACGGCTCTTCGACATCAATCGTAGTGCCGGAATGCGGTGGTGCCGACCGTCGCGTCGGCGTCGCAGATCAACAAAAGCGTTGCCGTGCGGCGCCATTCGTCCATCCGGGCCCACTTGTGAGTTCTGAGCTGTGGGGACGACACCGTCATGACATACTCGCTCGCTGTCCCAGTCGATGAAGTCGGCTTGACGGGTTCACCGTCGAATCACGTTGCCGGCCACTCCGGATGATCCTACCTCCAGCAGTCGGAACTCCGTGATCCGCTTGAGCGGATTCGCTGCCGACGGTCCGGAGTAGTTCCACGTCGGTCGGAGAACCCGCGCGGGACGAGCACGCCCTTGATCGAAGGGAAAGTCGGGAACGAAAACCCACGATTGCTGTCGATCCGAAAGAGGGGAACAGATGAGGAACGCCTTCCGAAGATCCCTCGCCCTGGCCGGGGCGCTCGCCGTGCTACCGCTCATGACGGTCCCCGCGACGGCGGGGACGCCGGGCCCGCTCTCCGCCGAGGCCGTGGCCGCCATGACGCCGGAGCGGCAGGCCGAGGTGCTCGAACCGCTGCGGCTGGCGGCCGATGCGGTGGCCCAGGTGGGGCAAGGCCCCGGGGCGGACATCTACACCCAGGTCGAGATGGCCGCCGACTACCGCTCGGTCAACGTCTACCTGACCGACGTGGGCCGGGGCCGGAGCTTCCTGGCCGCGGTGCACCGGGTCGACCCGAAGGTGGACACCCGGCTGATCAACGTCGTCCAGGGCAAGAAGTCGCGCCGGCAGCTCCGCGCCGAGATCACGGACCTCGTCAGCAGCCCGGACCTGCCGTTCCGGGCGAGCCTGGTCGGCAGCTCGGTCGACGGCGGCGTCATCGAGCTCGCCGTGGACGAGCCGGATGCCGCCCACGCCTACTTCG
>NZ_JBFAAX010000304.1:0-7015 GCF_040639995.1 Actinosynnema sp. NPDC023658
GCCTCGGCGGCGTCCGGCCCGAGCAGCCGGCGACCGTCCACGGCCCGCCGCTGGTGGGCGTTGAACGCGGCCTCGAAGTCGGCGTCCAGCGGCTCGGCCGGGTCGAACTCCACCCGCCCGGTCACGGACAGCGTGAACAGCGCCGGGCACCCCGCGCCGACGCACGCGCCGGCCAGCCCGTCCACCTCGTCGGCCGTCAGCAGGTCGAGCAGCGCCGACGCGGCGACCAGCGACGTCCCGGCCAGGTCGGCGGCGGTGAGCGCGGTGAGGTCGCCCTCGTGCGTCTCGATCGTGACGCCGCTCATCGTCGCCGCCGCGATGCTGAGCAGCCGGGGGTCGCGGTCGTGCAGCACCCAGTGCTGCGGACCGCCCAACCGCCCGGAGAGCCATCGTCCCAACGATCCCGTTCCACACCCGAGATCACGCACCACGAGGGGGGTCCGGTTCAGATCGATCTTGTTGAGCCGGTCGACGAGGTCGAGCGCGCGGGCCTCCGCGTCGGCCTTCTCGCGCAGGGACAGCCATTCCGGTGCGAAGGTGCTCATGGCCGCAGACTAGCCAGGACACCGGCCAGGTCCGCCACCGTCGCGTCCCATGTGGACAGCTCACCACGGCGGCCCAGCGCGCGCCCGCGCAGGTCACGTCGCCAGGCCTCGTCGGTGAACCAGCGCCGCAGCGCGCCCGCGAGCGCCGCCACGTCGCCGGCGGGCAGGAGCAGGCCGCCGTCACCGAGGGCGTCCGGCACGGAGCTCGCCACCACCGGCACGCCGCGCGCCAGCGCCTCGGTCACCACCATGCCGTAGGTCTCGGCCCGCGACGGCAGCACGAACAGGTCGGCGGTCGCGTACGCGCGGGCCAGCGGCTCGCCGGTGAGGGGGCCGACCAGCTCGACCCGGTCGCGCAGCCCGCGCCGGTCGACCAGCCCGCGCACCGACCCCGACCGCTCCGGGCCGACGAACGCGCACGTCCACGGCAGGTCGGCCACCGTCGCCAGGGCCTCCACCAGCACGTCGTGGCCCTTGCGCGGGGTCACCGACGCGACGCACAGCAGCCGGGACGCGCCGTCCGTGCCGGTGGCCGGCGGCGCGGGGTCGGTGCCGGGCGTGACGACGTGGACCTCGCGCAGCCCGTGGTGCCCGGCGAGCCGACGTGCGGCCCACGGGCTGGTCGCCACGACGGCGTCCGCGGCGCGCAGGCACTCCCGCTCGGCGGCGTCCAGCCGTGCCGCGACGGCCGGCGGCAGGCCCGTCTCGTCGGCCAGCGGCAGGTGCACCAGGACGACCAGCCGCAACCGGCCTGCGTGCGGCGTCACGACCTCGGGCACACCGCACGCCACCAGCCCGTCGAGCAGCACGACCGCGCCGTCACCGATCGCGGCCAGCGCCCGGCCCAGCTCCTCGCGGGCGGCGTCCCCCGGCTCCGGCCACGCGCCCGGCACGACGACCTCGCGCACCTCCGTCCCCAGCGACCGCAGGCCCTGGATCGCACGGCGGTCGTAGACGTTGCCGCCGCTGGGCGAGGCCGGGTCGTCCACGCCGCCGGGCAGGACGAAGTGGAGCGTCACAGCGCGCGTTCGTAGCTCGCCCACGCGACGTGCGACTCGTGCAGCGTGACCTCGATCGCGGCCAGTCCCCGCGCGCCTTCGCCGAGCTCACCGGCGTGGACGGCGTCCGCGAGCCGGTCCGCGACGTGCTTGGCCAGGAACTCGGTCGACGTGTTGACCCCGGCGAACGCGGGCTCGTCGTCCAGGTTGCGGTAGTTGAGCTCACCGAGCACGGCGCGCAGCCGCTCGGTCGCCAGTCCGATGTCGACCACGATGTCGTCGGCGTCGAGCTCGGCCCGCTTGAACCGCGCGTCCACCACGAACGTCGCCCCGTGCAGGCGTTGTGCCGGGCCGAAGACCTCGCCGCGGAAGCTGTGGGCGACCATCACGTGGTCGCGAACGGTGATGCTGAACAGGGTGACCTCCGTGGAGTGAGCGAGCTACGGTGCAACTACCGACCGAGCGTAGTGAACGCCCGGACCGGTGTCGGGGTGACGAGGGAGCCGCATGCACGAGGAAGCCTTCAAGAACCAGGACGTCGCGGAGTCCGATCTGGTCACGCGGCGCGGCACGTTCCGCGCGGTCGCGTTCCGGGCCGACGGGCACGAGCACATGGCGTTGGTCCACGGCGGGGCGGAGTCGCGGGACGGCGTGCTCGTGCGCGTGCACTCGGAGTGCATGACCGGTGACATCTTCGGCGCGATGCGCTGCGAGTGCGGCGACCAGCTGGACGCGGCGCTGGACCGGATCGTCGCCGAGGGCGGCGGCGTCCTGATCTACCTGCGCGGCCACGAGGGGCGCGGGATCGGCTTGGTGGACAAGGTGCGCACCCACGTGCTGCAGGACGAGCAGGGCCTGGACACGCTGGACTCCGCGACCACGCTGGGGCTCCCGGTCGACGTGCGGGACTACACCCCGGCCGCGCGCATCCTCAAGCACCTGGGCGTCACGTCCGTGCGGTTGATGTCCAACAACCCGGACAAGATCCAGGCGTTGGAGGACAACGGCATCCGGGTGGTGGCCCGGGTGCCGCACCTGGTGCGGCCCAACCCGCACAACATCGGCTACCTGACCGCGAAGCGCGACCGGCTGGGCCACGACCTGCCGCAGGTCGCCGTGTTCGCCGCCGACGAGCCGAACGGCCACCCCACGGTGAGGTGACCCGGCAGGATCTGTCGAAAGGCGGACGCGCCGCC
This sequence comes from Actinosynnema sp. NPDC023658, assembly GCF_040639995.1. Lineage (NCBI taxonomy): Bacteria > Bacillati > Actinomycetota > Actinomycetes > Pseudonocardiales > Pseudonocardiaceae > Actinosynnema > Actinosynnema sp. NPDC023658. Next base: position 2,740 of record NZ_JBFAAX010000304.1, read on the forward strand.
GGGTGCCGGCCCACCACGCTGGTGGCATGAGGAAAACGATCAAGGGCGTGGTGGGCGCGGTCAGCCTGCTCACCGCGCTCACCGTCGCGCCGGGCGTCTCGCACGCCGGCGGGCGCGCGCTGTCGTGGGTGGACTGCGGTGACGGGTTGCAGTGCGGCGGGATCACCGTTCCCGCGGACTGGGACCGGCCGGGCGGCGCGCGGGTGCGGCTCGGCCTCGCGAAGCTGCCCGCGCAGGACCAGGCGGCGAAGAAGGGCGTGCTGCTGGTCAACCTCGGCGGGCCGGCGCAGCAGATCTCCGTGCTGCGCGTCGTGAAGAGCGCGTTCACCGACCTGACCCGGTGGTTCGACGTCGTCGTCTCCGACCCGCGCGGTTTCGAGGCGAGCGCCGGGATCACCTGCCCGGAGCCGGCCCCGCTGCCCGAGAACCTCGAGTGGGCCTCGCCCGACCAGGCCGCCTACGAGCGCTACCGCACCGCGAACCACCGGTTCGGCGTCGACTGCGGTCGCGCCGCCGGGCCGCTGGCGGGCCACCTGGACTCGCGGCAGGTCGCGCACGACATGGACGCGATCCGGTCCGCGTTGGGCGAGCGGAGGCTGAACTACTACGGCAACTCCTACGGCACGGTGTTCGGCCAGGCCTACGCCCGGCTCCACCCGCGGCGGGTCGGCCGGATGTACCTGGACAGCGTGCTCGACCACACCACCCGCTCCTGGGCGGACTGGCTCCTGCCGCGCGCGCGGACCACGGAGCGCAACATGGTCCGGTTCGCGGAGTGGTGCGCCGCCGAGCCGACGTGCGCGCTGCACGGCCGTGACGTCCTGACGACGTGGGACGAGGTGCTCGCCCGCGCCACGCGTGAGCCGATCCCCGCGCCCGGCGAGCACACCACCGTCACCGCCTCCCGGATCGTGTCGCGCACGAACCCCGGCTACGAGGACGAGTGGCCCGACCTGGCCAGGGCCGTCGCCGAGGCGCACGACGGCGACGCCACGCTGTTCGCCCGGCAACCGACCGGCGGGCGCGACCCCGACCTGTCGCGGATCGCGTTCTGCGCCGACTTCCCCTACCCCTCCGACTACCGGGTGCTCAAGTCGTGGGAGTCGGACCTGCGCGAGGTCACGCCCCACATCGGGTGGGTCGCGACGTGGCCGATGGCCTACCACTGCGCCGGGCTGCCCGACACCGGCACGTACCCGCCGCGGCCGATCGACGTCCGGGGCCTGCCGCCGATCCTGGTCGCGAGCGGCGAGCACGACGGCACCACCCCGCCGCAGGACGCCCGGCGCGTCGCGGCGCAGCTCGGGAACGCCCGCTACCTGCCGGCCGTCGGCAGCCACGCGCTGTACCTCACCGGCCACCCGTGCGTCCGGGAGCACGTGCACCGCTACCTGACCACCGGCGCGCTCCCACCCGAGGGCACGGCCTGCGGGGCCGCGTAGACGATGGCGGTCATGCGACACGTCCGGGAAGTCCTGCTCGTCGTGGGCGTCACGGCGGTGCTGGTGCTGCTCACGGTCTGGGAGGGGCGGGGTTACCCGCGCGCGGGGCTGCCGCTGCTGATCGGGTCCAGCCTCTGCGTCAGCCTGCCGTTGCTGCTGAGGCGCACGCTGCCGCTGACGGCGGCGGTGCTGTCCGCGGTGGTCGGGCTCGGCGGTCTGGGGTTCCTGCCCTCGTGGCCGGGGATGCTGGTCACGATGGGCACCTTCTGCGCGGCCGTCTACCACCGCGAACGCGGTCCGGCGGTGGTGCTGACCGCGTCGGGCTGCTGGGTCCTGGTCAGCGCCGTGATCGCCGGCAGCCCGGTCCAGGTCTTCACGATCACCGACCTGGTCGTCATGGGCGTCGCACCGGTGACGACGGGGTACGCGATGCGGCTGCACCGCGAGCGGGTGGACCAGACCCTGCGGGTGCGGCGCGCGGAGGCGGACCGGGTGCTGGCCGAGGAACGGGCCCGGCTCGCCCGCGACGTGCACGACAGCGTCGGCCACCACCTGACCGCGATCCGGATGCAGGCCACCGCCACCCGGCGGGCGCTGGACGGGACGCCGCCGATCGCGGACCGGGCGCTGGGCACGATCGCGGACCTGTCGCGGTCCGCGCTGGACGAGGTGCGGGAGCTGCTGACCGCGTTGCGGGACGTCCCGGCCGGCGTCGGGTCGGCCGGGCTGGACCGGTTGGCCGCGCGGCTGTCCGGCGCGGACCGCCGCATCGCGGTGCGGCGGTCCGGCCCGGCCACCCCGCTGCCGCCCGCCGTCGACCACACCGCGTTCCGGGTGGTGCAGGAAGCGCTGACCAACGCCGCCCGGCACTCGACGGCCACCGCGATCGACGTCACGCTGCACCGGGAGCGGGACCGGTTGGTCGTGACGGTGGTCGACGACGGACCGGCCGTCGACCGGCCCCACCTGGAGGGGCAGGGCATCCGCGGCATGAGGGAACGGGTGCGGCTGGTCGGTGGCACGCTCACGGTCGGACCGGACGGGCCGCGCGGGTGGCGGGTGCGGGCCGAACTGCCGACGGGGAGGACGACGTAGTGGCCATCCGGGTGCTCGTGGCCGACGACCAGGAACCGGTGCGGGACGCGCTGCGGATGGTCCTCGGCGGTGAGCCGGACATCGAGGTGGTCGGTGAGGCCGCCACCGGCGCGGACGCGGTCCACCTCGCGCTGACCCGCCGTCCCGACGTGGTCGTGATGGACCTGCGGATGCCGCACGGCGACGGCATCGCCGCCATCACCCGCCTCACCGCGACCGACCCCGCGCCCCGCATCCTCGCGCTGACCACGTTCGACCTGGACGAGTACCTGTTCGGCGCGCTGGCCGCGGGCGCCGCCGGGTTCCTGCTCAAGGACAGCGACCCGGCGCTGCTCCTGGACGCCGTGCGCGGCCTGCACGAGGGCCGCGGGCTGATCGACCCGAGGGTCACCGGACGGCTCATCTCCCGCTTCGCCCGGCTGTCCCCCCGGCCCGCGTCCCCCGACCTCGACCGGCTCACCCCGCGCGAGCGCGAGGTGCTGGCCCACGTCGTGCGCGGGCTGAGCAACGGCGAGATCGCCGCCGCCCTGACCATCGAGGAGGGCACGGTGAAGACGCACGTGGCCCGCATCCTCGCCAAGCTCGGCCTGCGCACCCGCGTGCACGCCGTGATCTACGCCTACGAGCACGGCCTCACCGTCGACGGGTAGGGACAGCCATACCCCGCGGACCCGCGCCCGCACGGTGGGTTCGCGGGCCGTCCGGCGGAAGAGTCCTCGGCATGGTTGCGGTGCGGGGATCACAGGTCGTGGCGGCGGACGTCGTCTCGTTGACCGGGTTGACGAAGGTGTACGCGGGGCGGGTGCGCGCGCTCGACGAGGTGACGGTCGGGTTCGCGCGCGGGTCGTTCACGGCGGTCATGGGGCCGTCCGGGTCGGGCAAGTCGACGCTGCTGCACTGCGCGGCCGGCCTCGACGTGCCCACCGGTGGGCGGGTGGTGCTGGCCGGGCAGGACGTCGGCGCGCTGCGCGAGCCCAAGCTCACCGCCGTGCGGCGGCGGCACGTGGGCTTCGTGTTCCAGTCGTTCAACCTCGTGGACGCGTTGTCGGTGTGGGACAACGTGCTGCTGCCGCAGCGGTTCGCGGGGACGCGACCGGACAAGGCGTGGGCGCGCGAGGTGCTGGCGCGGGTCGGGCTCGCCGGGCGGGAGCGGTCGCGGCCCGGTGAGCTGTCCGGCGGCCAGCAGCAGCGGGTGGCGCTGGCGCGGGCGCTGGCCGGTCGACCGGAGGTGGTCTTCGGTGACGAGCCGACCGGCGCGCTCGACCTGTCCACCGGGCGTGAGGTGCTGGCGCTGCTGCGCGGGTTCGTGGACGCCCACGCGGCGACCGTCGTGATGGTGACCCACGACCCGGCCGCGGCGGCGTGGGCGGACCGCGTGGTGTTCCTCGCGGACGGCCGGCTCGCGGGCGAGCTGGCCGCGCCCACCGCCGAGCGGGTCGCGGCCCGGATGACGGAGCTGACCAGGTGATCGCCAAGCTGGCGGTGGCGAGCGTGCGGCGACGCGTCGGCGCGTTCGCGGGCACGTTCCTGACGGCGTTCCTGGCCGTCGCGTTGATCTCCGGCAGCGGGCTGCTGCTGCACTCCGTGCTCACCGCCGGTCCCGGTGGCGACCGGTTCGCCGCCGCCGACGTGGTGGTCGCGGCGGGCCGCTCGGTCGAGCTGACCACCCGGCACGACAAGGGCGACGAGGTCAAGGTGAAGACCAAGACCGAGCGGCTGACCGGCGCGCGGCCGTTGCC
>NZ_JBFAAX010000305.1:0-6967 GCF_040639995.1 Actinosynnema sp. NPDC023658
GAGGCGTTCGACGCGCCGCCGCAGCCGGTCGAGGTGCCGCCCGGGAGGTCGGCGGTGACCGGGTTGTTGTGGCGCAACACCTACACCGACGTGTCCGCGCCGCCGGTGGTCGGTGAGCACCTGGAGCTCGCCGTCGCCGCCGGGGAGCCGACGCAGGTGTTCACGCCGGTCGGGGACGGCGGCACCCCGATCACCCTCGACCTCGGCAGCACCGGCGAGGTCGGCGTGCGCCCGTGGACCGCCGCGCCCTGACCACCGCACGCTCCCCGCACCCGCACCCGCACCCGCGCCCTGACCGCCGCGGGTGACCGCTCAGGCGCGCATGACCGTGGCGATCGGGATGCGCGCCGCCCGCAGCGCCGGGACGAGACCGCCGAGGATGCCCGCCACCAGACCGGCGACCACCCCGGCCACGGCCGCCTGCCACGGGAACGCCACGCCCTCCAGCGACGGGAACCGCGAGCCGAACAGCATCAACGCCACCTTCAGCCCCAGCGCGCCCGTGCCGATCGCCAGCGCCGCCGTCAGCAGACCGGTCAGCAACGTCTCCGCCAGCACGATCCCCGCCAGCAGCAGCCGCGGCGTGCCCACGGCCCGGCGCAGCGCGAACTCCTCGACGCGCTCACCGACGGTGGCCAGGCCGACGTTGAGGATGCCCGCCACGCCGATCAGCAGCACCAGCGCGGCCATGCCCAGGAAGATCCAGCGCATCAGCGCCAGCTCGGTGGACATCCGCTCCAGCATCGACACCGTGTTGACGTAGATGCGGTCCTCCGGCGTGCCGGCCGCGACGAGCCGGGCCCGCAGCACGTGCTCGACCTCGGTCGCCGTCGGCGCCATCAGCACCTGGAGGCCGGGCCCGGAGTTGCTGTCGCTCACGCTCGTGACCGGCAGCCAGTTCAGCAGCTCGTCGGCGCGGACGTAGGCGGTGGGCTGGTAGCCGCCGTCGTCGACCACGCCGAGGAACTGCGGCGTCGGGTTGGTGGTCGCGCCCTCGACCCTCATCTCGGCCGGCACGTGGTAGCGGGTGAAGGCCTTCGCCGCCTGCTCGTTCAGCACGAGCCGGGGCGCGAGCGACGGGTCCCCGCCGAAGTCCAACCAGCGGCCCTGCGAGGCGCGGAACGGCCGGAACTGCCGCACGTCGCCGGTCAGCCCGACGAGCTGGAGCTCGATCGCCTGCCCCTTCGGCGCGTCCGCGTCGCCGTCGTCGACCGGACGGCAACCGGACGGGTCGCACGTCATCCTCGGTCCGCCGCCGTAGTTGCCGGGCTCGTCGATCGGGCCGCCGCCCTCGTTGACCGGCTTCACGCCGGGTTCTCCGATGATCGCGCGCGCACTGGTCATGGCCACCGCGTCGGTGCGGCCCTCCAGCACCTCCAGCGCCACCGGCACGGTCCGCCCCTCCGGCGACAGGTACATCTGCCGGGTGCCGTCCTTGCCCTCGGACAGCTCGACGTCGGCGAGCATGGCCCGGTTCGCGATCTCCGAGCCCGCCTGCACCACGACCACGGCGAGCACGCCGAGGAAGAGGCTGACCATGGACAGGAACGTGCGCAGCTTGCGGGCCCTGATGCCCTGGCCGCCGATGATCAGCGACGCCCGGAGCTTGCCCGACAGCCCGATCACGCGACCACCCGCTGACCGGCCGGGCGCAGCAGGCCGTCGGACAGGTGCAGCACCCGGCCCATCTTCGCCGCGTGGTCGTGGTCGTGGGTGACCAGCACGAGGCCGCAGCCCTGTTCCGTGGTCTGGCGCAGGACCTCCACGACGAGGTTGCCGGTGTCGGTGTCCAGCGCGCCGGTCGGCTCGTCGGCCAGCAGGATCCGCGGCTCGCGCACCAGGGCGCGGGCGATGGCGACGCGTTGCTGCTCGCCGCCGGACAGCCGCGGCGGCTTGTGCTTGGCCAGGTGGCCGATGCCGACGCGCTCCAACGCCGCCAGCACCTTGGCCCTGCGCTTGCGCCTGGGCAGCCAGCCCTGGCCGTTGACCAGCGCCATGGCCACGTTCTGCGCCGCGGTGAGGTGCTTGAGCAGGAAGAAGCGCTGGAACACGAAGCCGAACTCGGCGCTGCGCAGCGCGGCGGCCTTGCGCTCGGGGATCCGGGTGATGTCCCGGTCCGCCAACAGGTACTGGCCGCCGTCGGGCCGGTCGAACAGGCCGATCAGGCTCAGCAGCGTGCTCTTGCCCGAGCCGGAGCGGCCGAGGATGGCGACGCTGTCGCCCGCGTGCACGGTCAGGTCGACGCCGGCGAGGATCGTGCGCGGCTCGTCCTGGCCCTTGAGGGTCTTGGTGACGCCGGTGAGGTGGATCAGCGGCGTCTGCGGCGCGACCGGCGGCACGATCAGGGGTGACGTGGTCACTTGCCCCCCGTCCCGGGCTGCCCCTGGCCGTCCGGCGCGGCCGGCGGCAGGTTCGGTCCGGGCACGGCCAGGGTCTCCTCGCCGGTCAGGCCCGACTTGACCTCGACCACCTTGCCGTCGGTGAGGCCCAGCTCGACGTCGGTGGTCTGCTTGGTCCCGTCGGCGACGACGACGTCGACCTTGCCCTTGCCCTGCCCGCCCGCGACCGCCTCGACCGGCACGACCAGCGCGTCCTCGGCCGACGCGGTGACCAGTTCGAGGGTGGCGGCGGCGCCGTTGATCAGCTTGACGTCGGCGGGCGCGGTGCACACCAGGCGCAGGCCGGTCGACTCGGACGAGGTGCTCGGCTCCCGCGGTTGCCGGTCCTGCTGCGGCGGAGGCGTGTTGCCGCCGGTGGCCTCGTCGTCGACCTCCGGTTCCTGGAGCGGCGGCGCGGGGACCGTGCCCGCCGGCAGCGCGGCGATCGTGCCGAGCAGGGTGCACGGGAACGGGCCGGGCCCGTTCTTGATCTGCGCCTGCACGGTGCCCTGCGCGGCGTCGGAGATCTGGTAGGCCTGCTCGCCGCTGATCTCGGCGACGATGCCGTAGCCCGCGTACTTCGCCGACGCGATCGGCATGCCCGCGGTGACCGTGGCGCGGTCGTCCACCAGGCGTCCGCCGAACGTCGAACCGGCGGGCACGTCGACGTTGTTGGGCTTGCCTTCCTGCCACACCGTCGCGAACCGGGTGGGCTTGGTCGGCGTGGCGGTCGGCTCGTCCAGGACCAGGTAGCGCACCTGGCCGGGGACCGGCGAGACGATCCCGAACAGCGGGTTCATCGTGACCTTGCCGGTGAGGCTGACCTTGTTCGTCAGGTCCTGCCGGGTCGGCTTGGCCGTGGTCTGCACGGTGCCGCGCGGCGCCAGCTCCGGGTTGAGCGGCTCCGCTCCGGTCGACGTGCACGCGACCGCGGTCAACGCGACCGCGGCGAGTCCGCACACGCGGACGAAGGCATTTTCGGACACCGGTCCCCCCAAAGCGAATCCCCGATCCGGTCTCGACAATTTACCCATATGACGCCGGCGGGATGAGCGGGGTTGCGCGGGGGTTCCCCCGGAACGCCGAACCGCCCCCGCCCCGGGTGGGGTGAGGGCGGTCCGGCGGTGGTGGGGATCAGGCGACCGCGTGCAGGTTGCCGTCGGAACCGGCGAGGCAGCGGGCCGAGCCGGCGCCCGCGTTGACGAACTCGGTGATGCAGCGGCCGAGCTGGTCGTGCGCGGCGGCGTTCGGGTGGAACGACTGCTGGGCCAGGTGGATGCCGACGGCGTCCAGCCCGCCGGTCACCAGCGCGTACGGGTCGACGGTCAGCCGGCGCTGCCACTCGCCGGCCGGGTTCTCGCCCTTGCTGCACGCCTCCCGGTTCTCCGTGGCGCGGGAGAAGTCGAGGAACTTCACGCCCGCCCGCGTCGCCACGCCGCGCAGGGACTCGGAGAACTGCGGAACGGCGACCGTGCGGCCGTAGGCCGCGTCGGCCAGGCGCAGCGGGCAGCCCTGCGGTCCGTGCAGGACGCTGTCCATCTTCTCCGTCACCGGCGAGGCGTAGGAGGTGAGGACGAGGTTGTAGGAGGACGCGGCGTAGCCCGCCTGGGTCATCGCGGCGCGGACGTCGCTCAGGGCGTTCTCCACCTTGGGCGCCATGGCGGCCAGGCGGCCGGGCCACTCGCGCTCCAGCTTGGACCGGCAGCTCGCGCCGAACGGGTTCACCCACGCCTTGACGCAGTCGACCATCGTGTCCGCGAAGTGCACGTCGTCGTTCGCGCCGACCTGCACGACGACCGTGGTGACGCGGTACTGGCGGGCGATGTCGATCAGCCGCCGGGCCTGCGAGCCCTCGGTGTAGTGCACGGTGTCGGCCAGCGACACGTTCGCGGAGTCCGCGCCCGAGCAGGCCAGGTTGAAGGTGCGGGAGGCGAGCTGCGTGCGGTGGATCATGGCCTGGGTGGAGCGGTGGCACCAGTTGCCGTTCTGGCCCTCGGTGCCCGCCTCGTAGGACCCGGCGCCCTCGCCGGACATGGCGCTGTCGCCCAGGGAGACGACGGCGGTCGGTCGGTCGTCGGCAGCGCCGGCGGCGGTGGGGACGGTGACCAGCGCGACGCCGGCCAGCAGCGCGGCGCCTATGGCGGCCAAGACTCGTTTCCTCGACACCGGTACCTCCACAGGGTGATCGTCGACCGGGGGGCGGGACGTCAACCGACCGTAAAGGCGCGTTCACACCGCGACAACAAGCCGATCGGAGGGAACCGCCGGTCCTTCGGTGCTCCGCACGCCGACGTCGCGGCCGGGACCGCCGTTCGGCGGTGGGGATGGCGGGGCGGTCTGCGACGCTGGCCTACTCCGCCACGCGAGGCCGTCCTCTGGGGGCCGTCATGCGAGTGCTCGCCGCCACCGCCACCGCTTCCGCCCTGGCCGCCGCCACCATCCTGGCCGCCGCCGCACTGGCCGCACCGCGGTCCGCCGGGATCGCGCACGCGGCCACGTCCACCGCCCGGATCGACTTCTCCGACGAGACCACCCCGCCGGCCGCCGGGTACGCGCGGGACTTCGGCGAGCCCTACGGCGTCCGGTCCACCGGTCAGACCTACGGGTGGGTGTCCTTGGGCACCACCACTCCCCTGTCGCTGGTCGGCAACGGCCGCAACCGCGGCGGCACCGGCGACCCGCGCCTGGCGACGCTGATGCACGCCCAGCTCCCGGCCACCTCGCCGGGCGTGCCGACGCCGGGCAGCTGGGAGATCGCCGTGCCGAGCGGGTCCTACAGCGTCACGGTCGCCGTCGGTGACGCGGGCACCGCCACCGACAGCACGCACTGGCTCAGCGTCGAGGACCAGAACGCCGTCGCCGCGTTCAAGCCCACCTCGACGACGAAGCACGCCACCGCGACGCGCGTGGTCACCGTGACCGACGGGCGGCTGACGCTGTCGCCGCGCTCGGGCTCGAACACGAAGGTGGACTACGTCGACGTGGACCGGGTGCCGGACGGCTCGCCGTCGGTGCGCGCCGCGACGCCCGCGAACCTGGCGACCGCGGTGGACCCCACCACGTCGGTGGTGGCCGACCTGCGGCTGCCCGCCGGCGCGGTGGACCCGGCCACGCTGTCGTCGTCCTCGGTCCGGCTGACCCGGCTGTCGGACGGCACGGCCGTGCCCGCCCACGTGATCACCAGCGGCGGCGGCGACGTTGTCAACCTGTCGCCGCTGGCGCCGCTCGCCCCGTCCACCGCCTACCGGTTCTCGGTCACCTCGGGCGTGCGGGACGTGGCGGGCACCGCGTTCCTGCCGTTCTCGTCGGTGTTCACCACCGGCGCCGGCGCGGTCGGCGGGTCGATCGCGTTCCAGCAGGTGTTCGGCGTGGCCACCGGCGCACCGTTCACCAGCGTGGCGTTCGGACCGGACGGGCGGCTGTACGCGGCCACGTCCACCGGGCAGATCCGCCGCTTCCCGGTCAACGCCGACGGCACGCTCGGTGCGGCGACCGTCATCGAGACCGTGCGCGCGCACGCCACGGCGGCCGGGTTGCCGGGTGCGCCGAACCGGACCGTGATCGGGCTGGCGTTCGACCCGGCGTCCACCGCCGCCGCGCCGGTGCTGTGGGTGACGGACAACTACGGGGGCACGTCGAACGCGCCCGACTGGTCGGGCAAGATCGCCCGGCTCGGCGGCGCGGACCTGGGCACGTACACCGAGGTGGTCACCGACCTGCCGCGCTCGGTCAAGGACCACGAGTCGAACTCGCTCGCGTTCGGTCCGGACGGCGCGCTGTACCTGGTGCAGGGCTCGATGAACGCCATGGGAGCCCCCGACACGACGTGGGGAGGTCGGGCGGAACACCTGCTCAGCGCCGCCGTGCTGAAGGTCCACCCGGCGCGGCTGCCCGCGGTGCTGCCGGTGAACGTGCGCACCGAGGCCGGTGGCGCCTACGACCCGTACGCGGCCGACGCGCCGGTGACGATCCACGCGACCGGCGTGCGCAACGCCTACGACCTGGTGTGGCACCGCAACGGGCACCTGTACGTGCCGACGAACGGTTCGGCGGCGGGTGGCAACGCGCCGGCCACGCCGTCACCGCTGCCCGCCGCGTGCGCGTCCCGCCGCGACGGCCCGTACACCGGCCCGGCGGTGCCGGCGGTGACGGGCAACCCGAACGCCGAGACCGACTACGTGTTCGACGTGAAGGCGGGGAAGTACTACGGGCACCCGGTCCCGGCGCGCTGCGAGTGGGTGCTGGCGGGCGGCAACCCGACCTCCGCCACCGACCCGTTCGAGACCGCCGCGTACCCGGTGGGCACGAAGCCGGACCGCAACCTCGACCTGGCCGGCACCTACGACGCGGGCCTGCACGCGTCACCGGACGGCGCGGTCGAGTACCGGGGTCCCGCGTTCGGCGGGCGGCTCGACGGGAAGCTGCTCGTAGTGCGCTACTCGTCCGGGCAGGACGTGCAGTACTTCGACGTGGGCCCGACCGGCGCGCTGTCGGGCCGCACGACGGGCACCACGGGCCTGACGGGCTTCAACCAACCGCTCGACATCGCCCAGAACCCCACCACCGGCTACCTCTACGTGACCGAGCTG
>NZ_JBFAAX010000306.1:0-6947 GCF_040639995.1 Actinosynnema sp. NPDC023658
GGCACCCGGCCGGGCGCACCACCCGACGTGCCGCCGGGCACACCCCCGACGCGACCGGGCAGACCCGCCCGACGTCACCACCGACGCGCCGCCGGGCGCACCCGCCCGACGCACGGCCGGCCGCACCGGCCCGATCCTGCCGCCTAGACCCTTGGACGCGAATGTCACGGCTCCCCCAGCCGCCCTCCCCCGCTGTGCTCCAGGCGAACCTGCGCCGCACCGAGGACGTCGTCGCGGTGCACCGGGCCACCCGGTTGGTGCGCGTCTTCGCCGCGAAGGGGCTGCACCCGCAGCGGTGGAACAGCTTCCGCTACACCGGACCGCTGCCGCACGCGCGGTTCGACACCCAGCCGCCCGGCCCCGACGGCTCGCCCACGCACGCCCACGACCAGGGGGTGCTGTACTTCGGGCTGACCGCGCGGACGTCGATCGCGGAGGTGTTCCAGGCGACGTCGGTGGTGGACCGGCGCACGCGCAGCCCGTTCATGGTGGTGCTGCGGCCCCGGCGGACCCTGCGGCTGCTCGACCTGACCGGGCTGTGGCCCACCAGGGCGGGCGCCTCGCAGGAGATCAGCTCCGGGCCCAAGGCGCTGACGCAGCAGTGGGCGCGGGCGATCCGCGCCGCCTACCCCGAGCTGGACGGGCTCTGGTACCGCTCGTCGATGGACTCCGGCGCACCCGCGGTGTGCCTGTGGGACCCGCCCGGCGGAACGGGCCTGCCCGTCTCGCCGGACGTGCTGCTGCCGCTGGAGCACCCCGGCCTGGACCTGCCGCTGGCACGGGTGTGCGAGGAGCTGAACTACACCCTGCTCGGTTGACCGCGCCGGCGCGGCGCCGGCAGGAACCGGCCGTACCTGACCTCGGGCAGCTCCTGGTCGCCCAGCTCGTAGCGGTGCACCAGCCCGTCGTGCCGCCAGCCGTGCGACTCGTAGAACCCGCGGCTGCGCGCGTTGTCCTGGAACACCCACAGGACCGCGTACCGGAAACCCTGGTCCAACAGGTGGCGCAGCCCGGCCTCGTGCACCTCGTGGCCCGCGCCCTGGCCGTGGTAGCGGGGGTCGGCGTAGATCGCCACCAGCTCCCCGGTGTGCAGGTCGGGGTGGGCGTCCTTCGCCTCGCGGACCGCGTCGACCGCGCAGTAGGCGCCGATCCGACCGCTGCCCTCGTCGACCGCGACGAACACCCGGCTGGGTTCGGGCAGCCGCAGCACGCGCGCCCACGCGGGGAGCCTGCTCTCGGGCAGCATCCGGTCCAGCACCGGGTCGTCCACTATCCCCCGGTACGAGTGCTGCCAGGCATCGACGTTGATCCTGGCGATCTCGGGCGCGTCGTCGGGCCGTCCGGCCCGCACGGTCCACTGCATCCGGGAAGCGTGCCGCAACGACCGCGCCGTCCGCTAGCCATTCGCCCAACCCCGCCGCGGCGGCCCGGCGCACACGTAGCCCGAGTACCACTGGTGCTTGACCCGGAACCGGGTCGGCCGGAACCGGGTCGGGTCGAGGTCGTGGAACCGGGTGCGCACGACGTCGTCGTGCAGCCGCTGCGAGATCACCAGCACCAGGTCGTCGTCGGCGGCGGCCAGCGCGTCGCGTACCACCTTGGCGTCGAGCAGCCGGCAGGTCACGATCGGCGCGTCGCCCACCAGGCCGAACGCGCCCTGGGTGAGCGGGCCGCAGTGCATGGCCACGCGCATCCGCAGCGGGGTGCCCGCGGCGCGCAGGTCGGCCAGCGCCTCGGCCAGCTGCTCGGTGAAGTGGGCGACCACCCACGCGGCATCGGCGTCGGTGGGCAGGACGGCCAGTTCGCCGTCACCGCGCACCTGCCGGTACCACAGGCCGCGGTCCAGCCCGGCGTTGCGGGCGGCCGCGTCCAGCACGTCGCTCAGCCGCGACTGGACCAGCGACTGGTCCAGCGCGTCGAGCTTGCTGTAGCCCTCGACGTCCACTGCCACCACGAGGCGGTAGACCAGTCCGCGGAGGGGCATCACCATTTCCAGCGTCACAGGAGGAGCATCCCGCCGCTCGGTGCGCGGAAGTAGGGCGATCACCGGGTTTCCGGTTTCACAGTTCCGCGATCTCCCGCAGCACGCCGCGGTCCACGATGGTGAGGGCCCGGTACCCCATGGTGATGACCCCGCGGTCGCGCAACGTGCGGAACTCCCGGCGCGCGGTGTCCTCCTCCACGCCGACCAGCGACCCGATCTCGCCCTGGGTCAGGTTGAGCCGCAGCGCGACGCCGTCGGAGCCCTGGTGGCCGTAGGCGTCGGTGAGGTAGGCCAGGACGCGCGCCAGCCGCACGGACGCCGGGTATCCGTTGAAGTCCGTGCGCCGCTGCTCGCCCCACTCCAGCGTGCGCAGGATCATCCGGTCCAGGTCGAAGTGGGCGGCCGGGAACCGGGTGAGGAAGTCGGTGAACTGCGCCGCGGTGACCACCCGCGTGCGGGTGTCGACGCACGCGGTCACGGTGGCCGAGCGCGGTTTGCCGGTCAGGAACGCCATCTCCCCGACCAGCTCGCCCGCGACCTTGACGTTGAGCAGCGCGACCCGCCCGTTCTCCAGCGTCACCGTCGCCTTGACCAGGCCCTGCACCAGCAGGATGACGTGGTCGGACCGCTCGGACTCGCGCACCAGCGCGTCGCCGCGGCGGAACAGCTTCGGCACGCCGAGCTCCAGCAGCGCCGCGCGACCGGCGGCGGACACCGTCTCCAGGTACGTGCCGGTGGGCCAGCCCAGTGCCGGGATCACCATCTCGGGACCTCCTCCACGAGGCACCAGTGTGCCGCTCGCGGAGGAGGAACATCCGGGAATGCGCCTGGTTCAGCCCAAGTGCCGGGCCCACCAGCCGAGCACGGCGTCGAACCGCTGCGCGCGGTGGCGCGGCTTGCCCGACCGGGTCAGCTCGTGGCCCTCGCCGGGGAACACCAGCATCTCGGCCTCGACGCCGTTGCGGCGCAGCGCGACGAACAGCCGCTGCGCCTGTTCCAGCGGGCAGCGCCAGTCGTGCTCGGAGTGCACGACCATGAACGGCAGGGAGATCTTCTCGGCGTAGGTCAGCGGGCTCATCGCGCGCTGCGCCTCCAGGCTGGGCCCGCAGTAGGCGTCGGTGAAGTACCAGCCGATGTCGGACGACCCGGCGAACGAGTCCCACGCGTTGACGGCGCGCTCGCTCCACGCGGCGCGGAACCGCTCGCCGTGGTGCGCGGCCAGCCAGGACGTCATGAACCCGCCGTAGGAGCCGCCCATCACGCCGACGCGGTCGGCGTCCAGTTCCGGGCGTTCGAGCGCGACGTCGAGCACGGCGAGGATGTCGTCCACGTCGACCGTGCCGAAGGCGCCGATCACGGCCTGGCCGTGCGCCTGGCCGTACCCGGCGGACCCGCGCGGGTTGGGCAGCACGACCGCGTACCCGGCCGCGGCGTAGACCTGGGCCTCGTCGAAGAAGCCCCAGCCGTGGTACATGAACGGGCCGCCGTGCACGGCCAGCAGGACCGGGTGCGGCCCCTCGCCCTCGGGCAGCACGAGCCAGCCGTGCACCGGGTAGCCGTCCGGGGCGGTGCCGGTCAGCTCGACCGACGGCCGCAGCGGCACCGCCGAGCCGAAGTCGGTCAGCGCGCCGCCGCCGACGAGCTCGACCTCGCCGCTGTTGTGCGCCCTGGTCACCACGGCCACGACCCGGTCGCCGTCGGCGGCGAACGACTTGACCTCGGCCTTCTCGCCCGCCAGCAGCTCCAGCTCGTCCAGCACGGCCTGGTCGGCGTCCAGCGGCACGCGGCGCAGCTCGACCGCGCCCCGGTTGCGGACCGCGACCAGCACGCCGGCGTCGGTCACCACCGGCGGCCCGGAGCCCCGCTCGCAGTCCACCGTCTCCACGTCGGTGAGCCGGGTGACCCGCTCGCCGTCGAACCGCCACAGGCCCGTGTTGCGCGCGACGGCGGCCGTGTTCGAGGGCTGCTCGGGCGAGTAGAACAGCACGCCGCCGTCGGGCAGCGCGACCGGGTGCGCGGCCCAGCCCGGGGTCTGCGCCACCAGCTCCGGCTCACCGCCGGACGCGGGCACGGCGTAGAGGTCGTTGGTGAAGCACTCCACGGCGCCGAGGTCGCGCTCGGCCAGGAACAGCACCCGCTCGCCGTCGGCGGTCCAGGCGGGGTCCATCGCGGTGAACGCGCCGTCGGTCAGCTCGACCGCCTCGGCGTCGGTGTCCAGCGCGTCCACGACGAACAGCCGGGCGTGCCGGTCGGCGGTGAAGCCGACGTCGTCCAGCCGGTAGTCGAGCCGGGTGATGTGGCGGGGCGCTTCGGCGTCGGGCGACGGCACGTCACCGCCGTCCACGAGCGGGGTGCCGTAGCGACCGGCTTCGGGCACCCGCGAGGTGAACGCGAGCCGCCGCGAGTCCGGCGCCCACACCGGCACGCCCGCGCCCAGCGCGAGGTCGGTCAGGCGGCGTGCCTCGCCGCCGTCGGCGGGCATGACGTGCAGCTGCGGCGCCTTGCCACGCTCCGTGACGCGCAGGAACGCGACCCAGCGGCCGTCCGGGGAGATCCGGGGTGCCAGGTCGCGTTCGGCCCACGTCCACCGGGTCGTCCCGCCGCCGTCCAGGGCGACGCGGTGCAGGCCGCCCCGGTAGGCGTTCGCGACGACGTCGGGGGTGGCGACGTTCACCAGGACGAGGTCCCCACGCACCGAGACGGAGCCGGGCTGGGTCAACGACTGCAAGTCATCGGGGCGCACGCCTCAGCACGGTACCGGAATGATTCTTAGCAAGGCTCACGAGATTTTGACGCTCACAGATGGTCACTTCTGCGAGGTGACCTGCTTGACCGCCTCCGGGTGCCGCTTGACCTTGACCAGGCTCGCGATCGTGGTGATGGCCAGCACGCCCACGATCACCGACAGCGACAACTGGATGCCGATGGTCGGCACGTGCAGCGGCTCACCGCCGTTGAGGAAGGGCAGCGAGTTGGTGTGCAGCGCCTCCAGGATCAGCTTCACGCCGATGAAGCCGAGGATCACCGACAGGCCGATCGACAGGTACACCAGCTTGTTCAGCAGGCCGCCGAGCAGGAAGTACAGCTGACGCAGGCCCATCAGGGCGAACGCGTTGGCGGTGAAGACCAGGAAGGGCTCCTTGGTCAGGCCGAAGATCGCCGGGATCGAGTCGAGCGCGAACAGCAGGTCGGTGGTGCCGATGGCGACCATGACGATGAACATCGGCGTGACGAACCGCTTGCCGTCGACCTTCACGAACGACTTGGAGTCGTGGTAGCGGTCGGCCACCGGGAACACCTTGCGGACGAACCGCAGCGCGGCGTTCTCCTTGAACTCCTCCTCCTCGTCGTCGTGGTCGGTGCGCGCCAGCTTGTAGCCGGTGTAGATCAGGAACCCGCCGAAGAGGTAGAAGACCCAGCTGAACTGGCCGATGACCGCCGCGCCGACCGCGATGAAGAGGCCGCGCATGATCAACGCCATCAGGATGCCGACCAGCAGCACCTTGTGCTGGTGGATCGCGGGCACCTTGAAGGTGGTCATGATGATCAGGAAGATGAACAGGTTGTCCACGCTCAGCGAGTACTCGGTGATGTACCCGGCGAAGAACTCGCCCGCGTAGACGCCACCGGACCAGTACCAGAGGCCGAGGCCGAACAGGATGGCCACCGCCACGTAGAACGTGACCCACCGGGCGGCCTCACCGATGGTGACCTCGTGCGGCTTGCGGTCGACGATGAACAGGTCGACGGCCAGCAGGGCAAGCAGGCCGGCGATCGTGGCGAACCACAACCACACAGGAACAGACACGACTCAACCTCCGGTGCATCGCGCGCGCACGCCAATGACCGGAGGTCTCCTCCGCCGACTCGAAGAGCCGACCGGCGGCACCGGGAACCTCACGCCAGGTTCCGTGCTGACGACACCGCCGCTAGGGAGTACTCCCCTCCACGCAACCCCCAGTCTCACGCATGAGTGCGGGTGAGCGCCAGTGGAGGTGATCAGAGGCACCCGGACGGGCGCTGCCCGACCGGCGGCCCTCCCTGAGAGCGCGGCACCCGGCCGACGCCTCGTTCTCAGGCGATCACGCCTATGGTCAACTGCGTGGCCCCCCTCAACCGCCTCCGCGGCAGGTGGTCGCTCCCCGCGCTCGTCGTGCTGGTCGCCCTGGTGGGCGCCATCGTGGTCTTCACGCGCCAAGGAGACGACCCCGTCCCGGTGAGCACCCGCGAAGCGGTGATCGACGTGCCGGAAAGTCCGGGCAGCGACCGCACCGTGCAGATCGACACCACCCTGTACCTGCCCGAACGCACCCCGGCGCCCGCCGTGCTGCTGCCGCACGGCTTCGGCGGCAGCAAGGCGAGCGTCGCCCCGCAGGCCACCGAGCTGGCCCAGCGCGGGTTCGTCGTGCTGGCGTACTCGGCGCGCGGCTTCGGCCGCAGCACCGGGCAGATCGCGCTGAACTCCCTGGACCACGAGGTCCGCGACGCGCAGAAGCTGCTCGACTGGCTGGCCACCCGCGAGGAGGTGGTGACCGACCGCGCCGGTGACCCGAAGGTCGGGGTGACCGGCGGCTCCTACGGCGGCGCGCTGGCGCTGTCGCTGGCGGGCGTCGACCCGCGGGTGGACACCATCGCCCCGGTCATCACCTACAACGACCGGGCCCAGGCGCTGCTGCCGAACTCGGCGCGCGCCGACGGCGTCCAGACCGCCACCCCGGCGCCCGGCGCGTTCGCCGACGACGGCGTGTTCAAGCGGTCGTGGGCCGGCATCTTCTTCTCCGCCGGCCTGTCCGGCGCGGACGCCGCGAACCCCGGCCAGGAGGCCGCCGAGCCCGGTCAGGACGACGACGGCCCGGCCACCGGCAACGGCTCCGCGTCGGCCACCGCGCCGCCGCAGCAGGGCGACGCCCGCCCGGCCGGACCGGTCGACGGCGCGTGCGGCCGGATCCTGGCCGACGTGAGC
>NZ_JBFAAX010000307.1:0-6938 GCF_040639995.1 Actinosynnema sp. NPDC023658
CCTGCGCGCGACGGCGCTGCGCGTCGCGCCCGGCGGCGCGGTGGCGGCGGAGGTGCTGGAACGGGTCCACCGCCGCGACCACGTGCGGCTGCTGGTGCGGATCGGGGACGAGGACTACGAGGCGGTGGCCCCGGTGGTCGACCCGCCGTCGCCGGGCGACCGGGTGCGGCTGGCCGTGGACCACGACGGGGTCGCGATCATCGGCTGACGGTCCCGCTCGTCACGGGGCGTCCGACCGGAGGTCCAGGGCGTACTCGACGTCACCGTGCTCGGCGCCCTCGATGGGGTCGGGCCACTCCTCGTGGAACGTCCGCACGTGCCGCAGCCCCACCTTCTCCAGCACCCGCCGCGACCCGGTGTTCACGGCCATCGCGAACGCCACGACCCTCGTCAACCCGATCGCCCGCCCGTGCTCCACCAGCGCGGACGCGCCCTCCGTCGCGTACCCGCGCCCCCAGAAGTCGGGGTGCAGCCGGTACCCCAGCTCGGCCGCACCCGGGCCCGCCGGGCTCAGCTCGAACCAGCCGACGAACGCCCCCGACGCCTTCTCGTGCGCCGCCCACCAACCCCCGGCCAGCACCTTCGGCAGCACGACCCGCTCCACGTCGGCCCGCGACACCGGCTTGCCGT
The DNA here is from genome assembly GCF_040639995.1 of Actinosynnema sp. NPDC023658. Classification (NCBI taxonomy): domain Bacteria; kingdom Bacillati; phylum Actinomycetota; class Actinomycetes; order Pseudonocardiales; family Pseudonocardiaceae; genus Actinosynnema; species Actinosynnema sp. NPDC023658. Next base: position 631 of record NZ_JBFAAX010000307.1, read on the forward strand.
CCTCGATGTACCGCATCACCCGCGGCTCGCCGAGCAGCCACACCAGTGACTCCACATCGGACTCGACGAACCCGCGCAGCACCAACCGCCCGGTCTCCACGATCACCGGCCGATTGTCGGCTAGTTGTCCTTCGTCGCCAACCGCATCGCCGCCAGCGACAACCCGATCAGCACGTAGCACCCGGCCAACGCCGTGCTGCGCCACAGCTCCGCGGTGGGCAGCGGGTCGCGCATCACGTCGACCAAGCCCTCCCACGCCGACGTGATCAGGTACGGGTGCAGCCAGTCCAACGCGCTGAACAGGCCCAGCACCGAGAACACGATCACCCCGGCCATCGTCGCGGCCATCACCACCAGCGGGTGCTCGGTGCACGCCGAGATCGCCAGCGCGACCGCCGCCACACCCCACACCTGCACGGTGACCAGCAGGATCGTCAGCACGATCCGCCCCAGCGCCGCGCCGAACGGCAACGTCGACCCCGACAGCGTGAGCATCCCCTCGCCGCCGAACAGCACCACACCGGTGACCGTGCCCACGATCGCGATCAACGTGGCCGCGAACAACGTCATCGTCGCCACGCCGAACGCCTTGATCCCCAGCAGCCTGATCCGCCCGACCGGCGAGATCATCAACCCGCGCAGCGTGCCGTGCTGCGCCTCGCCCGCCAGCCCGTCCGCCGCCCAGATCGCACCCACCAGCGGCAGCAGCAGCGGCAGCGCCAGGAACAGCGTGAACACCGGCAGCACCAGGCCGTTGCCCGCGATGATCGCGGCCAGGCCCGGCCCGGCGGGACCGTCGCCGTCGGTGGCGAACCACAGGCCGAGGCCTGCCAGGACCGGCACCAGGCACAGCGACGCCAGCCCGATCACCGTCCGCGGCCGGCGCACGATCCAGCGCAGCTCCGAGCGCAGTTGCCTGCCCAGCGGGGCGCGCGTGACGACCAGCGCGCTCATCGGGTCCCCTCCTCGATCGTGTCCACCGCGGACAGGTTGTGCTCGGACTCCTCGGCCTCGGTGAGCCGCGCGAACAGGTCTTCCAGACCGGTGCGGTGCCGCCGCGCCTCGTGCACCGCGACCCCCGCGCGCACCAGCGCCTCCACCACGAGGGGCGCGGTCGTGCCGATCAGCTCGATGCGCACGCCCGTCGCGCCGTCGTCGCCGGGCGCGATGGGCCGCGCCGAGATCCGACCGGCCCGCAACGCGTTCAGCGCGTCGTCCACGTCCGGCGTGACGACCAGCAGCGAGCTGCTGTCCGCGTGCAGCAGCTCGGCCAGCTCCCCCTGGGCCACGACCGTGCCGCGGTGCAGCACGGCCACGTGCGTGCACGTCGCCTCGATCTCGCTGAGCAGGTGCGACGACACGACGACCGTGCTGCCCGCCTCGTGCAGGTCCGCGATCACCTTGCGGACCTCGCGCGTCCCCGCCGGGTCCAGGCCGTTGGTCGGCTCGTCCAGCACGATCAGCTTCCGCCGCACCAGCAGCGCCGAGGCCAGCCCCAGCCGCTGCTTCATGCCCAGCGAGTACCCCCGGTAGCGCCGGTGCGCGGCGGACGCGAGCCCGACCCGCTCCAGCGCGTCCTCCACGGCCTGCTTGATGTCACCGGTGGCCAGCAGCGGCTCGAACGCCGCCACCCGCCGCAGGTTCTCCCGCCCCGACAGGAACGGGTGGAACCCCGGACCCTCGACCAGCGCGCCGACGTGCGGCAGCGCGGACGCGACGCCGTCGGGCAGCGCCTTCCCCAGCAGCTCGACCTCCCCCTCAGTCGGCCGCACGAGCCCCAGCAGCATGCGGATCGTGGTGGTCTTGCCCGACCCGTTCGGGCCGAGCATCCCGAGCACCGCCCCCTGCGGCACGTCGAGGTCCACCCGGTCCACCGCGACCGTGCGCCCGTACACCTTGCGCAGTCCCCGCGTCCGGGCCGCGAGGACCGGGGTGGAGCCGGTGTCGACCGGCTCCACCCGCGCGCTGGTCGAGGTGGTCACTTGACCTGGCCGATCGCGTCCACCAGGACCTGCTCCGGCACCGCGCCCACGGCCACCCGGCCGTCGTCGGCGATCAGCACGCCACCGACCCGCGCGGTGATGAGCGTGCCCGAGCCCCACGAGCCGCTGACCTGCTTGCCCAGCTGCTTGAGCAGGCCCTGCACGTCGACGTCCCCGCCCTGGCCCCGCTGCTGCCAACGGCCCTCACGGCCGTTCTGCTTCTGCTCGTCCGCCAGACCCGCGAGGGCGCCCTGCGGCACGCGCGCGGCCAGCACGACGTCCCAGCCCTCACCGATGACCTGCGGGTTCGCCTCACCGAACAGCTTCTCGGCGGCGGCCTTGTCGTCCGCCGACGGCCCCTGCTGCTCCGGCTCGGTCACCTTCGCCCCGGCGGGCGGCGTGAACGCGAACAGCGACGCGTCCTGCGGACCCACGTTCAGCTCGGAGAACCCGACCTGCACGGCGGGCGCGTCCGTGCCGTTGGTCAGCACGGCCACCCGCAGCGGCACCCGCAGCTCCGAGTCGATTGCGACGCGCACCTCGCGCAGCACCGTCTTCTCCGTCGGCTTCGGCGTCAGCACCAGCTCGTACACCGGCCGGTTCGCCACCCGCGCGGTGCCGTCGACGGTGACGTCGCTGTACTGCTGGATCGCCGCCACCACCTGCCGCGACACCGTCACCGGGTCCGCCGGCACGGCCTGCGCGTCACCGCCGAGCTCCGGCTTGGCGTGCTCGAACGCGCCGTGCGGCAGCTTCTTCACGGTCTGCTCGGCCGAGTCCCACAGCCACGCCGTCTGCCCGTCGTCGACGAACGCCCGCTCGGAGTCGCCGCTGGGCAGCTGCACCCGGACCCGGCCCTGGCCGTCGGTCCACATCCGCACCTTGCTGGCGCCGTCCGACAGCTGCGGCACACCCGCGATCGCCGGGATGCCCAGGTCGTTGTTCACCTCGACCGAACCGCCGAACGCGGCCGGCTTCGCGTTCAGCACGGACTCGACCAGCGCCTCCGCGCTCACGTCCGGCAGCACCGGTGCGGGCCCGGCGCCGGCCGGCATGGCGAGCAACCCCAGCCCGCCCGCCCCGGCGACGACCCCGACCGCCGCCGCCACGACGGTCACCCTTCTGCGGTTCATGTCCCCTCCTCCTACCGGGCAGCCCCTTGCGACCCGACAACCCAGACACTCCTCCGACCGCGCTGAGATCACGCTGAGAGCCGGCGGGAGGCTGAGAGCTGCCCGGAGCCTGAGAGCTGCCCGGAGCCTGAGAGCTGCCCGGAGCCTGAGAGCGCACTGAGACTCCCGCGCCGATTGTCCTCCTCACGGGGCATGCTGTGGGGCGTGAGACCACGGGTGCTGGTTGTGGACGACGAGATCGGCGTGCGACGCGCGCTGGAACGCGGCCTGTCCGCGGAGGGCATGGAGGTGGTCACCGCCGCCGACGGCCCCAACGCGCTGAGGGTGGCGCTGACCGGCGCGTTCGACGTGGTGCTGCTCGACATCATGCTGCCCGGCCTGTCCGGCTACCGGGTGCTCCAGCGGATGCGCGCCGAGGGCGTCCGCACCCCCGTGCTGATGGTGTCGGCCAAGGACGGCGAGGTCGACCAGGCCGACGGCCTCGACCTCGGCGCCGACGGCTACCTGGTCAAACCGTTCTCCTTCGTGGTCCTCGTGGCCCAGGTCCGGGCGTTGCTGCGGCGCAACTCCGCCGACCTCGCGCGGCGCAGGCTCAAGCTCGGTGAGCTGGTCGTGGACCGCGCGGTGCGCGAGGTCAGCTGGGCGGGCGAGCCGGTGTCGCTGTCGCCGCGCGAGTACGCCGTGCTCGACGTGCTGGCCAGCCGCGCCGGGTCCGTGGTGACGAAGGACGAGCTGCTGCGCACCGTGTGGGGCGACGAGCAGGCCGCGACCCGCAACGCCGTCGAGGTCTACGTCGGCTACCTGCGGCGCAAGCTCGACGCGATGGGCGCGGGCGAGGTCGTGCGGACCGTGCGCGGCCACGGCTACCTGGCGTCCACGCCCGACCTCGACGCGGCGCTCGGTTCGGCGGGGACCAGGCGCAGGTGAACCCCCGCCGGTGGTGGCTGCGGCGGACGCTGCGCTTCCGGATCACCGTCGTGGCGACCGGCGTGGCGCTGCTGTGCCTGCTCGCGTTCACCCTCCTCGCCCCGCACCTCATCGGGTTCGTGCAGGTCACGGCTGTGGACTCGGAGCTGGGCAAGTCGACGGACGTCCGCGTCCTGGACACCGCGGGCAACCCGCTGGACGGCGGCCCGCGACCCGACCTGACCGCGACGGAGATCCGCGCGCTCAAGGCGGGCGAACCCGTGCTGCGGCTCGACGGACCCAGCGCCCACCGGTGGATCGGGCGGGTCGAGTTCACCGCCGACGGCACGCCGCAGCTGCACGTCACCGGTGACGTGCTCGTCGGCTACCGCGAGGCCAACCGGCTCGGCACGCGGTGGCTCGCCGTGGCCGCGGTGCTGGTCGCCGGGCTGGTCGGCATCGCCACGTGGCTCGCCGTGCGGTCGTCGTTGCGGCCGGTCGAGCGGATGCGCGTGGCCGCCGCCGAGCTGCCGCGCGGGCAACGCCTGCCCGTGCCGGCCGCGCGGGACGAGCTGCAAGCGCTTGCGGAGGCGTTGAACGCCCTGCTGGCCCGTCGCGACGAGGCCACCGAACGCCTGCGCCGGTTCACCGGCGACGCCGCGCACGAGCTCCGGTCACCCGTGACGTCCGTGCGTGCGCAGGCCGAGGTCGCGGTCGCGCACCCCGACCCGGACTTCTCCATCGAGGTGCTCGAATCGGTCGTCGAGGAGTCCGAACGGCTGTCCGCGCTGGTCGACGCGCTGCTGATCCTGGCGCGCGCCGACACCGGCGAACTGCCCCGCGCCGAACCCGTCGACCTGGTGCTCCAGGCGCAGGCCGCGGTGGACCGGCTCGGTGACCCGGACCTGGTGGTGCAGCTCGCCGCGCCGATGAGCGCGTGCCTGATCTCCGCCGCCCGCACCGAGGTCGAGCTGGTGCTGGACAACCTGCTGCGCAACGCCGCCCGCTACGCCCGCACGTTCATCCGGATCTCCGTCCTGCCTGCCGCGCGGGAGGTGCGGCTGCTGGTGGACGACGACGGTCACGGCATCCCCGAGGAGCACCGGGAGAAGGTCTTCGACCGCTTCTACCGGGTCGAGTCCGACCGGGGACGCGCGACCGGCGGCTTCGGCCTCGGGCTGGCGCTGGTCGCGCACCTCGTGCGCCGCCGGCGGGGGACGATCCGGGCGGGCGAGTCCCCGGAGGGCGGCGCCCGGCTGGAAGTCCGCTGGCCGCTCTACCGCTGACGGGCTGCTCCACCGGTGGTCGGCCGTTGTGGTGGCAGGATCGACGACCGTGCCCGAGCTGAGAACCACCACCCTGGTCGACGCCCCGCTGCGGACGGTCGCCGCCGCGCTGCTGGACGCCCGGCTGCTCGCCCGCGCCGTCCGCGGCCTGGGCGTGCGCATCACGGGTGGTGACCCGGTGCTGTTCGTCGGATCGACGCTCGCCGGGTCGGTGGGCCTGGTCAACGGGACGCTGGTCGTGACGCGGGCCGACACCACCGGCGTGTCGGCCGAGCTCGTCGGCGGGCCACTGCCCCGGTTCACGCTGGTCACCGACCTGTTGCACACCGGCGGCGGCACGATGGTGGTCGACTCGGTCGAGTGGTCCAGCCCCGGCGGGCCGTTCGGCCGGCTGGCGGACGTGCTCGTGGGCCGCGGCCTGGCGTTGAAGGTGTTGCAGGCGCGTGCTGCCGCCGTGTCCACGCGGAGCGTCGAGCTGGTGGGCGCGCGCGTAGTAGTAGGGGCCGCGATCGTCCGCGACGGACTGCTCCTGGCCCAGCAACGCAGCTACCCGCCCGAGGCCGCGGGCAAGTGGGAACTGCCGGGGGGCCGCGTCGAACCCGGCGAGACCGACCACGCCGCCGTCGTCCGCGAGTGCGCCGAGGAGCTGGGCGTGACCGTCACCCCCGGTGACCAGGTGGGCCCCGACGTCCCGCTCCGCTCCGACCTCCTGCTGCGCGCCTACGCCGCCGACCTGACCTCCGGCACCCCGACCCCCGTGGAACACCGGGCGCTCCGCTGGCTCCCCGCCGCCGACCTGGACACGACCGACTGGCTCCCCGCCGACCGCGTCCTGCTCCCCGCCCTCCACCACCTGCTCACCTGACCCACCCGCGAGAGTCCTACCCCCAGCGCCCGAGAGTCCTACGTCCACGCACCCGAGTTCAACGCTCGCGACTAACGGCGTTAGGCGTGCGCGTTGAACTCAGGGGTGACGAACGTAGGACTCTCGCGACGTGGAC
>NZ_JBFAAX010000308.1:0-6923 GCF_040639995.1 Actinosynnema sp. NPDC023658
CCGCGCGCCGACCGACGCCGAGCGGTCCGCGTTGGGCGACCTCGCCGGGAAGCTCCCGTTCGTCCTCGGCTGAGCGGTCGGCCCGGACCCGCGGGCCGGGCCGACCGCGGTCAGGTCAGCCGGTCAACCGGAAGGTGGCGTCGGCGCGGCCCGCCGCGTCGGTGATCGGGTCGAGCCGCAGCAGGTAGCTGTAGTGGCGGATGTAGCGGTCGGGGTGGTTGTAGGACTGGAACGACGACCACGACGACGACGCGAGCCCCGCGACCTGCCGGAACGTGGCATCGGCCTTGAACGTCGCCGTGCCGTCGTCGGCGGCGAGCACGAAGTCGTAGTTGTAGTGCCGCAGGTAGTAGCCGGGGTAGTTGGTCGACTGGATCGACACCGTCCCGGACCCGACCAGGCCGGGCACCACGCGGAACTGCGAGTCCTGCACCGGGCTCACGTTCGGGTCGATGCGGACGTCGAAGTCGGCGTGCCGCACGTACCGGTCCTGGAAGTTGTAGGACTGGATGCGGTTGACGGGCGTGGTGGCGCCCCACTTGCCCAGGACCCGGCCCTCCTCGGCGGAGGTGAGGTTGAGGATGGAGCCGTGGCGCTTGCGCGTGCCGCCGAGGTTGTAGTCGGTCGTGGTCTGGAAGTTGCGGGTGCTGCCCAGGTTGGTGGACAGGACGGGCATGTACCCGCGGCCGCTGGAGTACTGGTCGAGCCACAGGGCCCACTGGTCGCGCCCGTTGAACCGCATCCACATCGGGCCCTCGACCTGGCTGCCGGTGATGCCCAGGTGCGACAGGTCCCCGATCCTGGTCCACGCCCCGAGGACCGAGTTCGCGCCCTCCACGGTGATCTGGCCGTCACCGGAGGCCCGGTAGTAGCGGTAGCCGCCGACGCTGGTCGGTGACTCGACGATCTGGGTGTCGATGATGCCCTGCGTCCCGGCGCGGTCGATGTAGAGCACCGGTGCGGTGGTGGTGCGGAAGTCCTTGGTGCGCGTGTAGTAGATGCGGTGCTTCTTGACGCCGTTCAGGGTGGCGTTCGTGGCCCAGTAGACGACGTAGTCGCCTGTCGCGGGGTCGTGGATCGCCTCCGGCGCCCAGGCGTCGCCCGCGCCGGGGATCGCGCCGGCCACGTCGAGCAGGCGCGGCGCGGACCAGTTCACCAGGTCCGCGGACTCCCAGACCACGAGCGACCTGCTGCCGTTGTTGGCGGCGTCGGACCACGAGGTGCCGTTGGCGATCCGCAGGTCCGTGGCGATGATCCAGTAGCGGTCGCCGGCGGGGGAGCGGACCAGCGCGGGGTCGCGGACGCCGCGCGTGCCGACGGTGGACAGCAGCACCGGGGCGCCGTTGTTCAGGTCGGTCCAGTGCAGGCCGTCCCGGCTGTGGGCCAGGTAGATCTGCTCGCCGGTCGCCTGCTCACCGATGAAGTGGGCCATCAGGTACCCGGTGAACGGCTCCAGCGCCTCGGCACGCCGGTCGGTCGCGACCGACCAGGAGGTGAACAGCAGGGCCACGGCGGCGAGCAGCGCGCCGACCCTGGGCAGGACTCGTGACACTGGCGGATCTCCCTTGATCACAGGGTCGGGACGATCGGGGCGATGGTGCCGTCGGCGTTGAACGCCATGCGGTCGACGGTGACCTCGCGGTTGGTGCCGTTGCCGGCCGGGACGGCGAACCGGTGGTAGGCGACGTACCAGGTGTCGCTGTCGGGGGCCTTGACCACGGAGTGGTGCCCGGTGCCCTTGATCCCCAGGTCGAGCCGCTTCTGGAGCACGACGCCCCGCTTGGTCCACGGGCCGAGCGGTGACGTCCCGGTGGCGTAGGCGACCTGGTAGTCCTCGTCGCGCGTGTCGTTCTCCGACCACATGAAGTAGTACGTGCCGTTGCGCTTGAACACGAACGACGCCTCGCGGAAGCCGCTCTGGGTGATGGTGCGCACCTTCGTGGCGTCGAACGACACCATGTCGGCGTTGAGCGGCACGACGTACGCCGTGCCGTTGCCCCAGTAGAGGTAGGACTGGCCGTTGTCGTCGGTGAACACCATCGGGTCGATGGCCTGCCCCGCGTACGTGCCCGCCCGGATCAGGGGCTTGCCCAGCGCGTCGCGGAACGGGCCGGTGGGGGAGTCCGACACCGCCACGCCGAGGTGCTTGCCCGTGTCGCCGGACGCCGCGCCGCCGCTGAAGTACAGGTAGTAGCGGCCGTTCTTGGCCACCACGGCCGGCGCCCACGCCGAGTTGTCCGCCCACGACACGTCCGGGCCGTGGTCGAGGATCACGCCGTGGTCGGTCCAGTTCACCAGGTCGGTGGAGGAGAACGCCTTGTAGTACGTGCCGGACCAACCCGCGTAGCCGTCGGTGGTCGGGTAGAGGTAGTAGCGGCCGTTGAAGTTCGTGATGTGCGGGTCCGCGAACAGACCGGGGATGACCGGCCCCTTGGTGGTCTTCGGCGTCCACGGCGCGGTGAGGCGGAAGGAGCTGTCGGCGCGGAACGCCGCCGTGTCCTGGTAGGTGTCCACCCACAGCTCGTAGTTGCGGTGCCGCACCCGCCGCTCCGGGTGGTTGAACGGCGTCAGCGACACCGAACCGGACACCGACCCGGCGACGGCGCAGAACGTGGCGTCCGCGCGGAACGTCGCGTCACCGGTGTTGGTCTCCAGCCGCACCCGCCAGTCGTAGTGGCGCAGGAACCGGCCGTTGGCGGCCTGGAAGGAGTAGCACGACGGCGAGGCCAACCCGTTGACGACGGTGAAGGTCGCGTCCGACTTCACCTGCGCCGTGCTGCCGGACGTCACCGGGTCCACCCGCCCGAGGTAGTCGGCGTGGCGCACGTACCGGCCCGGGAAGTTCACCGACTCCAACGACCGGGCGCCGGTCGGCAGGGTGTCCGCGTGCGCGGGACCGGCCGGTGTGACGAGCGTGCTGACGGTGACGAGTGCCAGCACGGCGAAGGTGCGTGCTCGTCGGTGCATGGTCCGCTCCGATCTTCGTTGGTCGGCGGTACCGGCCGCCCTCTCGGACGGCCTCTGTTATCGCTAACAGCGCTGGAGTGGTGCGGAGGCGATGGTAGTTCGTCGGCTGAACAAAGAAATGTGCTGCGATCAGGGCGCATTCGGAACGGCGCACGCGGCAAAAACGACGGAAGTGATGTTATCGCTAACACTATCGGAGCCGCAAGCCTTCACCCGCGGATCCGATCTCGACCGCGAACGCTCGGTCCGCCGAACCGCGGGTGGCGCCGCGCGCCCCGGCGGCCCACCCGGTCAGCGGGGCACGAGCACGCGCCAGCGATCCGGCAGGGGAGGGCGGCGACCACGACCACCCGCGCGAGCGGCCCGTCGCCCCAGACCCGGAACAGGACTGCCACCACCACCGCGACCAGGATCGGTTCCAAGAGCACTCGGAACGCTCGGACCCACCGGGGTGCCGCGTCGACCCGCAGCGCGGTGAGGGTGTCCGCTTCGTCGGGCCCGTGCTCGACCGCGGGAAGCGGATCCCCGATCCGGTGATCCGCGAAACGCCCGCGCCCTCCGCCGGATATCCGTTCGACGGCACCGCGGAGCCCTGACACAGTGACGCGACATGGCGAACGTCGAGCTGGTGACCGCGGCGGACCTCCACCTCATGCAGGGTCTGGCGCAGCGCGTCACCGCCACCCGCCCGGACCTGGTGAGCAGCGACGCGTCGTTCGGCGAGCTGGCCTGGAACTGGGGCCGGGGGCACGCGGGCGAGGACGCGAACCGACCGCGTCGGCTGTGGTTGTCCGGCGGAGACCTGGTGGCGTGGGCCTGGGCGCACCTCCCGCACCGGGTGACGCGGACCGACGGGTCGGTGCGGGACGTCACCGCCGCCTACCTGGCCTACCAGGTCCACCCCGAGCACGCCGCGCTGGTCGACGAGGTGATCGACTGGTACGACACCGCGGCCGGGGCCGTCGAGCGCACGGTGCTGCCGAGCGCCGCCGACGGGTTCGGGCTGGGCCGGTGGGCCGCGCACGGCTACGTGACCGACCCGGCTTCGCTCGGGGACACCGGGTACTGGACCCAGCTCAACGAACGGGATCTCACCGACGTGGAGCAGCCGGTGCTGCCGCACGGGTTCCGGTTCCGCACCGCCGACGAGGCCGGACCGGAGGCCGCGGTCCGGGCCCACGTCGACGCGTGGGCGCCCACGTCGTACACGGCCCGGGCCTACGAGGGCGTCCGACGCACGACGGCCTACCGCGGCGACCTGCACGTCCTGGTGGAAGCGCCGGACGGGACGATGGCCTCGTCGACGATCATGTGGCTGGACGAGGTGAACCGGACCGTCGAGTTCGAGCCGGTCGGGACGCACCCGGGCCACCGGCGCCGAGGCCTGGCCAGGGCCGTGCTGCTGCACGGGATGCACCTCGCGCGGGCGGCCGGGGCCGGTCACGCGACGGTCGCCTGCCTCGGTGCGCCGGGACACCCGCAGGCCCGCGAGCTGTACCGCGGCGTCGGCTTCCGGGAGTTGTCACGGGACGCGCCGCTGGTCAAGACCGGCTAATCGGGCCGTTGCTGCGCCGGGACGCCGGCGCACCGACGGGGTCGTCCTCGGACCGCTCGACGGTCGTGACCACGTCGCCCACCGCGATCCGGCCGGGACGGACGACGGCGTGCTTCGCGCCGAACACCACGCCGCCGGCGGTGGCACGGCGGTAGGTGGCCAGGGTGCGCAGCGGCTCCGGCCCGACACGGGTGCCGTCGAGCTGGTCGACCACCGTGACCGCGCAGCGGGTCGCGGGTTTGGCGTAGCCCAGCTCGACGCCACCCGCCGTGAGGCGGAGGACGTGGTCCTCCTCGTGCGCGTCCCAGCCGTCGACCACGACGTTCGGCCGGAACCGGCTCAGGGGCACCGGTCGGCCGCCGCCCGCGGTGATCCGCTCGTTCAGCTCCCGCAGCGACGCCTCGGACAGCACGTGCACCGCGCAGCTGTCGGCGTACCCGGACGTGCCGGGGGTGAGGCCGTCGGTGACCCGCCGGTGCTCGGGCGGCGCGAGCACCAACCTGCTCGGTGCGCCGAGGACCGCGGTGAGCCACGCCGCCACGTCGTCACCCTGGTCGATCCCGGTGTAGGGGTTCCCGAACAGGGTGACGGACCGTCGAGGCGCGGTCTGGTCGACCGGCACCCGGATCGCGCCCGCACCGGGCGCGGACAGGCTGAGGCACCCGGCGTCCTCGCGGACCTCGGGTCGGATCGTGGCCAACAACGGGTCGCGGCGCTGGGACCGGTAGGTGCCCGCGAGGTCGGTGACCAGGAAGCATCGGTCGTGCTCCAGACCCGCCGGACCGACCGCACCGGCCGGCACACGGACGCCGGCACAGCCCTTCACCGGGTAGTGGTACAGCTCGGAGATGGTCGCCACGCGGCAACAGTAGACAGGATCGGGCGCAACGCGATTGCCTATTGCTGCTGTATTTGGTGCTTGTGAGCAACAATGGCGCGTGGACAGCATCGACCGGGCAATAATCGAGCAGCTGCGCGCGGACGCACGGCTGACCAACACCGAACTGGCCGACCGCGTGGGCCTCACCCCGGCGCCGTGCCTGCGCAGGGTCCGCCGCCTCGAACAGGACGGCGTGATCACCGGCTACCACGCCCGCCTCGACCCGGCCAGGACCGGCCGCGCGTTCGAGGTGGTCGTCAACGTCGACCTCGCCGTCAAGGACCGCGCCACCGTCGCCCGGTTCGAGGAACAGGTCGCCGCCCACCCCGAGGTCGTCGAGTTCCGCCGCATGTTCGGCCTGCCCGACTACTTCCTCCGCATCGCGACCGCGGACCTGGAGTCGTTCGAGCGCTTCGTCACCGAACGCCTGGAGGGCACACCGGGCATCGGCCGCGTCGACTCGCACCTGACCATGAAGACGATCAAGCACGAGCCGTGACGCCCTGGCGGGCCGGAGGGGTTGCGCTCGACGCGTCGGCGTCACCAGACTGGGCGCTTCCGCTCACGTTGGGGGACACCATGCGGACATCGCTCCTCGCCGCGCTGGCCGTGAGCCTCCTCGTGGTCGCACCGGCCGCGAGCCTGCCCGGGGCCGCGCCGTCGGCCGAGGCGGCGACGATCGCCTGGCAGCCGTGCCCGGACCAGCCCGCGGCCGAGTGCGGCACGGTGTCCGTCCCGCTGGACTGGGCCGCCCCGCGCGGCCCGAGGGTGGACCTGGCCGTGTCCCGGGTGCGCGCCACCGACCCGTCGCGGCGGATCGGCGTCGTGTTCGTCGACGCGGGCGGTCCCGGCGGGTCCGGCGCGTTGTTCGCCCAGGCCCCGTACCTGAGCGCCGACGTGCGCGCCCGGTTCGACGTCGTCGGCTTCGACCAGCTGGGCACCAACGACAGCTCGGTGATCCGCTGCTCGTCGGACCTGATGGGGCAGAACCCCGGGGACGACCCGGCGGACGAGGCCGCGTTCGCCGCCCTGGCCCGCCACAACCTCGCCGTGCGCGACGACTGCCGCGCCCGCAACCCCGCGTTCGACCACGTGGACACGGCCCGTTCGGCGCGGGACCTCGACGCGGTGCGCGCGGCGCTGGGCGAGCGGAAGATCAGCTTCTACGGCATCTCCTACGGCACGCTGCTCGGTCAGCAGTACGCGGAGCTGTTCGGCTCGCGGGTGCGCTCGATGGTGCTGGACGGCGTGATCGACCACAGCGCCGACCTGCGGCACTTCCTGCTGGACCGGGCGCGTGCGGTGGAGGAGGCGTTCACCGCCTTCGCCGCGTGGTGCGCGGAGAGCACCTCGTGCGCCCTGCACGGCCAGGACGTCCACGCGGCGTGGGAGAAGGCCCTGGTCGCCGCGGACCGGATCGGCCTGGGCCGGGCCGACCTGATCACGTCGGCGTTCGGTGACCTGCGGGACGGTGCTTGGGACCTCCTGGCGTCTCTGTTCGCGGACGTCGGCAACGCGGGC
>NZ_JBFAAX010000309.1:0-6864 GCF_040639995.1 Actinosynnema sp. NPDC023658
CGGGCTCGGTCAGCGTGGTCGACTTCTTCAAGGTCGAGCGTCGACGTCGAACCGCCCTCCGGCGACCTGCTCGACGACTGGGTCGCCGGCCACGACTCGCTGCACCGGGGCGCCACCGTGCTCGCCGCCCTGAACCGGGTGGGCTCCGACGTCATCACCGTGTCCACGCCCGTGCTGTGGCGCCTGGTCGACGGCCGCGGCGGCACCTGGACCGGGCCGGACGACCGCGTCGCCGACGCCCTCGACGTCATCCGCCGGGCCGAACGCCGCCGCATCGCCGCCGGCTCGCTGCCGCCGGTCGGCCTCCTCGCGTCCGTCCGCCGGTAACCCGCCCGACTTGACACCGACAGGTGTGAGTGGTTGATTACACCGATGCCCGCAGCACCGAGCGAACGACGGCTCTCGACCGCCGAGGAACGCCGCGCGACCGTCCTGCGCACCGCCCTCGGCGCGTTCGCCGCCCGCGGCTACTACGGCACCACCACCGGTGAGGTCGCGAAGTCCGCCGGGATCTCGCAGGCCTACGTCTACCGGCTGTTCCCGGACAAGGAGGCCCTGTTCCTGGCCGTGGCGGAGCACTGCTTCGCGCGGATCAGGGAGAGCCTGGGCGACGGGGTCACCCAGGCCGGGGGCAGCACGCCCGAGGCCGTCCTGCTCGCGATGGGCGAGGCGTACGCGCGGCTGATCGCGGAGGAGAACACGCTGCTGCTCGTCCAGATGCACGCGCAGTGCGCGGCGATCTCCGAGCCGGCGGTGCGCGAGGTCGTCCAGCGCGGGTACGCCCGGACGGTCGAGTACGTGCGCGGCGTGTCCGGCGGCACCGAGGATCAGGTGCAGGACTTCTTCGCCAGGGGCATGTTGTGCCACCTGGTGATGGCGGTGGACGCCGACGGGGTCGACGCGCCGTGGGCCAAGACGCTGGCCAAGGGCATCCGCCACTACTGAACGCCTCTCGTGGCCGCCGTGAGTGGTCGACCAGTCATCGCGCCGCGCGTGTTGGAACCCGACCCGGAACTGTCGAGACCACAATGGACAGTGCGATTCGACCTCGACGCCGGACGCCGTCTCATTGGGGGCCTGGTCACCTCGGCCGCTGATCGGCCTTCTGATCAGTGTTGAGCCGCCGACCCGGATCCGTTGACGCGCTGCCGCGCGGGTCTCTACGTTCAGCGAACGACACCGCCTCGTCAACGTCGTCGAGGAAAGGGCTTTCCTGTGACACTGAGTCGACGCGGTTTCCTGGTGGCGGGCGGCGCGGGACTGGCCGCCCTCGGCACGTCCGGGCTCGCCCGGGCCGCCACCTGGGAAACCGTCATGGATGGTTCGTTCGCGAACTACAGCACGTTCGAGTCGGCCTGGAACTACCGCTACCCGTGGGGTTCGGACCACAACGGCACCGCGCGCATGTACGGCAGCCCGTCCGACCACAACCACGTCTTCCTCGAAGGGTCGACGCTGGTCCTCAGGGCGTCCCGGATCACGTGGGACGAGGGCAAGAGCGCCAAGGACCCGTACCTGCCGATCCACTACCACTCCGGTGCGGTGCACGCCAAGCCGCAGGTGCTGGTGAACGACCAGTTCCCGAACTGGGAGGTCCGGGGCGAGTTCCAGGCACCGTCGGCTCGGGGCACGTGGCCCGCGTTCTGGCTCACCGGGGCGAACTCGTGGCCGCCGGAGAGCGACATCCTGGAGTACAAGGGTGACGCGCGGAACTGGTTCAACACCTACAAGAACGCCTCCGGCGGGTGGTCGAACACCATCAAGTCCGTGTCCAGCCCCGGCTCCTGGCACACCTACCGGGCGTGGATCGCGAAGGTCGGCGCCACGGACGTGGACATCCACTACTACCTCGACGGCGCGTGGGTCGGCCAGCACCGGGGCGCGAACTTCGTCGGCAAGCCGATGTGGATCATCATCAACCTCCAGATGGAGGGATCGTCCGGTTCGTCCGGTCCGACGGGTGACACCTTCTACCGCGCCCGCAACGTCTACGTGGGCCGCACCCGCGCCTAGCCCCGGAGCCGCACCCCGGCACCGACGCCGGGGTGCGGTCCATGATCGACGTCATACCGGGGTTCGGCCGTTCCGGGAAAAGGGGTGGCGCGGTCGATCTACGATCACACCCGTGCCCTCCACTTCCCTGCTGTTCGCCGGTGATCCGGCGGAAGAGGGCTACGGCCTGCGCGCGGCCGTGTCCAGCGAGCCCCCGCCGCAGGTGTGGCGGCGGTCGAACAGCGACGCGCTCCTGGTCCCGCCACTGCTCAGGCTGATCGGGGACCGCGGTGATCGGCGGATCGTGGTCGGTGCGGCGCGGGTCGAGGTGACCGCCGAGGGCGAGACCTCGGTGACGTTCCAGGTGCGGGCGGTGTGGCGGGAGGACACCGGCTGGCGGCAGGAGTCCGACCGGGAGGGCTTGGACGAGGTGCTGGTGGGGTCGCTGGCCGAGCCCGCGCACCGGTTCGCCGGTGATCCCGCGTCCGTCGCCGTGATGGCGGGGAAGGCGCTCGCGGAGGCGTCGCGCAACGAGGTGGCCGGGCTGCGCGGGTTGCGCTACGACCTGGAGCGGCACGTCGCGGACCTGTTGGCGCAGCGCAGGTCCACCGCGTTGCGCTCGCTGCTGGCGCAGGTCATCGAGCTGTCGATGGCGTTCAGCCGGGCGCGCGACCACGCTCGGGAGACGATCCGGGAGACGCGGCCGGAGACGGCGACGCACCTGGCGGCGTTGCGGCACTGCGAGGCGATGGACGTCGAGCTGGCCGAGGAGGTCGCGAGGCTCCAGGCGTTGCTGACCAGCATGTCGACGTTCGCCGTGGCGCAGGACGGTGAGGCGCAGCAGCGGTTCAACATGGTGGCGGCAGCGGCGGCGGCCGGCCTGGGTCTGCCCGCGCTGATCCTGTCCCTGTACGGGGCGGACGCGTTCCTGCCGTTCTCCTTCGACCACGCGTGGCGGGCGTTGCTGCCGATCGCGTTGACGGCGTTGGTCGCGGTCGGTGTGGTGTTGCGGCGGATGCCGGGACGGGCGACGTGGCGGCACTACGCGGCGGCCGTCGGCCTGGTGGCACTGCTGGTGTGCGTGCTACTGGTGGCCGGCCTCCTGGCCCCCACCAACCCCGGTGCTGGATAACACCTCATCCACCGAACACCCCACCACCACCCGCGAGCACCCCAACCGCCGGACACGCCAGCAATCGTCAGCCACACAGCCGACCGCCAGCCACACCACCACCCGCCGAGCAGGCCGACGACCGCCGGGCACGCCACCGAATACCGGCCACAACCGCCGGGCACATCCCAGCCGCCCGGCACACAGCCGACCACCGCACACCCCGCCAACCGCCCGGCACGACCGCCGACCGCGAACACCCCACCCGCCAAACACACCGCCGACCACCCGGCACACAGCCGACCACCGGACACGCCACCACCCGCCGAGCAGGCCGACGACCGCCGGGCACGCCACCGAATGCCAGCCACAACCGCCGGGCACACCCCCCAGCTTCCCGGCACACAGCCGACCACCGCACCTCGCCAACCGCGCGGCACGACCGCTGGCCACCAGCACTCCAGCCGCCAAGCGCACAGCCGACCGCCCGGCACACCGTCCCCGGGATCTCGGTCAACCGCCGGACACGCCGCCGGCTCCCCGACTCCCGGGCGCACTGGCGGCCGCCTGGCACACCGCCGGGCACGCCGTCCCCAGCCCAGGTCCTCCGCTTCTCCGGCGGAGTCACCCGGCGGTGGCGGGTGACCGGCCCGCCTCCCCCGGTGGAGAGGCGGGCCGGCGTTCGTCAGCCGTTCGGCGTGGTGATCACCGAGAACGTCGACCCCTGGCTCGCGACGCGGGCGCTCAGGTCGGTCAGGATCGTGTCGATCGGCACGTAGTTGTTCAGCTCACCGGCGACGCAGTAGCCGTACCGCTGCTGCTGGCTGCCTTCCAGGATCCCCAGCGCGCTGTGGTCGATCTGGCTGAACAGCGGACCGCCGCTGTCGCCCGACCGCGCGCACAGGTCGGTGTTGATGCCGACGTCGGTCGACAGCACCCGACCGCACCGCGTGCCCACGGTGTAGCCGGCACCCGCACCGCTGTCCACCACGGTGGGGTAGTCGTTGGCACCCGAGTGCGTGCCCGAGCCGGACGCGCACACCACCCAGCCCGCCTTGATCTCGGACAGGCGGTGGGTGCGGGTGATGTACTCGTCCACCGCGGTCGCCTGCGCGCCGCACGGGGTGTCGGCGTTGCTGTCCCCGCCACCGTTGCGGCAGTACTTCAGCACCCTGTTGTGGCCCGTGGTGTTGTCCAGCCACTTGGCGCCGGTCGCGGCGTCGAGGTACGGCAGGGCCGCGTAGTCGTACGGGTAGCTGCTCTTCTCGATGCCGTGCTGCTGGAGCACCTGGTTGCCGTTGTGCTCGGTCGGCGTGTTGGTGGTCTTGGTCGCGTTGCAGTGGCCCGCCGTCAGCACCCACGCCTTGCCCGGGAACCCACCACCGGTGGAGCGCAGGTTGAACCCGGTGGTGCAGCCGCCCCACGTGCCGTCGTCCCGCTTCAGGTCCAGCCGCAGACCACCGCGCATCGGACCGTAGCCGGCGCACGCGAGCGGGTGGCAGAAGCCCTGGTCCGGGTAGTTCGACGCCCCCGCCATCGGGCTCGGCTTCGGCAGCACCTTCGTCCGCACCGCCACGCCGGGCTCGTCAGCGATCGCCCGACGCGCGACCTCGCCCTCCCGGGCGACCTCACCGTCCCGGGCGACACCGGCCGCTCCGACCGGGGCCTTCTCCTGCGCGACCCACGAGCGCTCCCAGACGACCACCTGGTTGTCCCGCTCGTCGACCGCGGGCAGGTACACCGCGTCCGCGCCGGCGCCCACCTTGCCCGCGATCCGGTCCCTGGCCGCGGTCAGGTCGGCCAGCGAGTGCCGGACGGGCCGCGTGCGGACGTGCGCCCGGTCGGGCAGGTCCTTCAGGTGCCGCTCGGCGGCGGCCGGGTCCGTCATGGCTACCACCAGCACGCCCGACTCCTGGTCGAGCCACATGCCGCCGTACTCGGCCGCGTTCTCCGTGCGCAGCACCTCGTCCAGGCGCACCGACTCGGCCTGCAACCGGAGTCGGCGCAGCGCCTCGCGCTCGCTGACGCCGTAGCTCCCGACCAGGTACCGCACCGACTCGGCGACCGACGCCGGGTCCAACGTGGCGCGCGCCGGCGGAGCGGCGGCGGCACCCCCTGTCGCGCTCACCACGGTCGCCACGGCGACCAGCGAGGCGAACAGGGCCCCCAAGCCCCTTGCTCTACCCACGACATCTCCTTGCTAGTGGATGGGAAACAGGGTCATTCAACCGGTCGTGAACCGCTCACCCCCGGCCGATGCCCGCCGCGCGGGACAAGGACGGTGGATCTCCCCACCCCCTTCAATGCCGCCACGCGGTCGTTCGGTTGTCATCACGCGTCGAGGAAGGGGATCAACTGCTCCTCCTCGTAGGTCAGGTGGGCCTCCAGCTCTCCGACCAGCCGGTCCACGTCGGCGCGCAGGTCCGCCGCGTCACCGCGGTCGAGGGTCTGCTGGAGCTGCGCCAGCAGCACGGCCATGCGCTCGTGCTCCGCGCCGAGGCGGTCGAGCACCGGCCCGAGCTCCGGGAACCGGTCCCGCAGGGCCGGGAACGTGCCGCTGTCCTCGGCCGTGTGGTGGAACCGCAGGCCCTGGCACGCGGTCAGGCAGTTGACCTTGAGCTGCGCGCCGAGAGCCGGCCCGGACGCCGCGACCTCCCGCCGGATGGTGGCCAGCTCCCGGCGGAACGCGTCGTGCACGAGCTTGAGCGCCGCGCCCCAGCTCGACGCGTTCGGCGGACCGCCCGCGACCTGCCGCAGCGCGACCAGGGGGATCACCCGCGTGGTCTTGGCCTGGTACGCGGCCCAGCCGGGGTCGGACTCGACCGCCCGCGCCCACATCGCGTCCCGTTCCGCGCCTTCCAGCACGGTCGCCTCGGCGTCGTAGGTGAAGACGCCGTCCTCCACCCGGACCACCGGGTCGGCCACGAGGTTGTGGTACCAGTCCGGGTGCCGCGGCGAGCCGCCCGCCGAGGCGATGACGACGATCCGGTCGCCGTCCGGCAGGTAGCCGACGGGGTTGGTGTGGCGCGCGCCGGTCCGGGCGCCGGTGGTGGTCAGCAGGATGAGCCTGCCTCCTTCGAAGGGACCGCCGACCCGGCCCGCGTTGGCGCGGAACTCGTCGATCACCTGCTGGTTGAAATCCATCTGCGGTTCGTCTTCCTATTCAGATCATGACCGATCTTGGGCAAGACCGTGCGACCACGGGTGAATGGCACCGTGGTTTTCGGTGGAGGTTTTGTGAAGGCGCGCGGGGACGGCGTTCCGGTGCGGACCGCGGTGTGCGCGCGTGGCTGCGCCGAAGCGCTGAGGTGCGGGGAGGAAGGGTTCGGGTGCGTCGCGCTCGCGGGCGCGGAAACCCGGAAAACCCCGGTGTGCGGCGGGCCTCTAGCCCACCCGGCGGTCAAGCCTTGGCCGGGTGACTCTCTCGCTCGTGGCTCAAGGCCGACCCGGCAGTCACGGCGCGAAGCCTATCCCGGAAATGCGCCGCCGGGCAACTTCCGCTTTGTGTGCGACGATCGATCCCGTGCCCCGACTCCTATTCCTGGTGCTGTTCGCCTTGTCCGCGTGCACCGCGGCGCCACCGGTTTCGCCGCCCCCGTCCCCTTCCCCGTCCGCCGACGCCTGCCCGACCGGTGTGGAGTACGCGGTGGCGGGCGAGGAGGCGGCCTCGGGGTTGCGGGTGCTGACGATCGAGGCGACGAACTGCGGCACCGGGGTGTTGCGGCTCGACGGCTACCCGTCCGTCACCGTGCTGGGCGCCG
>NZ_JBFAAX010000310.1:0-6862 GCF_040639995.1 Actinosynnema sp. NPDC023658
GCCGGCACCTGCGCGGGCGCGATCACCGTGCGCCCGACCGTGTCCGCCGCGCTCACCAGCACCGCGCCGACCGCCGCCGCGACCGGCAGCACGCGCGCGTTGCGACCGCCGACCAGCGACCGGGCCAGGTGCGGCGCGACCAGGCCGACGAACGCCACCACGCCGATGGCCGACACGGCCGTCGCCGCCAGCACGCCCGCCGCCAGCAGGATCACCAGCCGCGACCGCTCCACCCGCATCCCGAGCACGCGCGGCGTGTCCTCGTCCAGGCTGTGCAGGTCCAGCTCCCGGTGCCGCGCCCACAGCAACGGCGTCAGCAGCAGCAACGCCAGCGCCGTCGGCACGACCTGCTCCAGCGTCCGCCCGTAGGTGGAGCCGGACATCCACGTCAACGCCTTCGCGGTGTTCCACGGGTCCGACGTCACGATCAGCAGCGTGATCAGCGACATCCCGGCCGACCACGTCGCGATGCCGATCACCACCAGCCGGTCGGAGTCCAGCCCCGACCGCCAGGCCAGCCCGTAGACCACGGCGAACGCGACCACCGCGCCCGCCCCGGCGGCGCCGGCGACCTGCCACGCGCCGGCCAGCGGCACGGCCGTGATCAACGCGATCGCGCCCAGCCCCGCGCCCGCCGTGATGCCCAGCAGACCGGGCTCGGCCAGCGGGTTGCGGCTCACCGCCTGGATGCCGCACCCGGCCGCGGCCAGCGCCGCACCCGCCACCAGCGCGGCCAGCACCCGCGGCAGCCGCTGGTCGACCACGAACGTCAACGCGGTGCCCGTCCGCCCGGCGAACCAGTTCGCCAGGTCGCCCAGCAGCACCAACCGGTCACCGAACATCAGCCCGGCGGTCGGCGCGGCGACCAGCAGCACGGCCAGCACCACCGCGGTCACCACGAGCCGGCGCGACGACCCGGCCACCCCGACCCGCCCGGCCGGCGCCTGCCTCGGCGTCCCGCTCGACCGACCGCGCCGCGCCAGCCAGACCAGCACGACCGCGCCGAGGATCGTCGTCATGACCCCGGTCGGCACCCGCACCGCCGCGGCCGACCCCATGACCGCGCGCAGCAGCACGTCCGCGCCGAGCACGATCACCACGCCGACCAGCCCGGACACCGGCAGCAGCAGCCGGTGCCTGCCCAACCCCGGCACGAACGGCGTCAGCAGCCGCGTGATCACCGGCGCGCTGAGCCCGACGAACCCGATGGGCCCGGCGATCGTCACCGCCGCCGCCGTCAACGCCACGGTCAGCAGCACCGCGCCCACGCGCGTGCGCCGGACCTTCAACCCCAGCACGGTCGCGTTGTCGTCACCCAGGGCCAGGACGTCCAGCGACCGCCCCATCACCACCAGCGCCGCCACGGCGACCACCACGACCGGCGTCATCTGCGCGGTCGCGTCCAGGTCGCTCACCGTCAACGACCCCGAGCCCCAGGCGAACAGCCCGGTCGTCTCCTGCTCGTACATCAGCAGCAGCAACATGGTGGCCGACTGCAACGTCAGCATGACCGCCGAGCCGACCAGCACCAGCCGGGGACTGGTCGAACCGCCACCGGACAGCCCGAGCACGACGATCGCCGCGACGAGCCCGCCGACGAACGCCGCACCGCCCGCCGGCAGCACGGGCAGGCTCACGCCGAACGCCGCGATCGCGACCACGGCCAGGTGCGAGCCCGCGTTCACGGCGAGCGTGTCCGGCGAGGCCAACGGGTTGCGCGCCACGGACTGCATGCCCGCCCCGGCCACGCCGAGCGCGACGCCGAGCAGCAACGCGGCCAGCAGGCGCGGCACGCGCGAACCCTCCAGCACGGCGAGGGTCTGCGCGTCCCCGTCGCCCACCAGGGCCTTCAGCACGTCGAGCACACCGGTCGACGCGGTGCCCTGGGTCAGGTGGACGGCGGAGAGCACGGCGATGAGCGCCACGATCCCCGCCGTCGCGGCGGTCGCGCGCATCAGGCGGTGATGGCCTTCACGAACTGCTCGGCGACCCGGACGACCGACTTCGGCCCGCCGAACGTCCAGGTGCCCGGCTCCAGCTTGAAGACCTTCTTGGAGGCCACGAACGGCAGCCGCTGCCACACCGGGTTGCCCGCGAGGCCGGTGGTGAACACGTCGTCCTCGGACGCGCTGTAGAACAGCACGGTCTTCGGGTCGGTCAGCGCGGTCAGGCCCTCGACGTCGGTGGCGCCCAGGCCCCACTGCGCGTCGACCTCACCGGTCCAGGCGTTCTTCAGGCCGAGCGCCTCGGCCGTGTCGGAGACCAGCGAGCCCTTGCCGAACGGGCGGATGTTGACCGTGCTGCCCTCCAACCAGCCGTCGGCCATGACGAACGGCGTGCCGGCCGCGCCCTTGGCCTCGACGGCCTTCCTGCCGTCGGCCAGAGCGGTGTCCATCTCGGACAGCAGCTTGTCGCCCTCGGCGGACTTGCCGATCGCCTGGGCGATCACCTTCACGTCCTCGCGCAGCCGGTCGAAGTTCCGGGAGGCGTCGCTGGACTTGGTGACGACCACCGGGACGTACGCCTCCAGCTGCCCCGCCAGCGCGGTGTCCCGGCCCTCGGCCATGATCACCAGGTCCGGGTCGAGCGCCACGATCGAGTCCACGCTGGGCTCGTTGCGCTTGCCGACGTCCTTCACGCCATCGGCGAGCGGCGCGGCCACGTCCCACGTCTTGTAACCGGCGGCATCCGCGACACCCACCGGCATGACACCCAGTGAGGTGACGATCTCGGTCTCGCCCCACTCCAGCACGACGACCTTCTCGGCCGCGGACTCCAGCTTCACGGCCTTGCCGCGGGCGTCGGTCACGGTGACCGGCCCGCCGGAGGACGCGGTCGGCGCGGTGGTCGGGGATTCGGTCGTGCCGCACGCGGACAGCAGCACGGCCGCCGTCACGAGGGCAGGGGCGAGCAAGCGCATCGCGGGAACCTCTCAGCCGGAAGGGGAAGGGGATAGAAGGGGGGAGGAGCGGTCAGGCCGGTCGTGGGGTGTGCCTGCCGAGGGGGCGGCAGTGGATCGCGCCGGTCACCGGGTCGTCCGCGACGTGCACCGCGACGCCGTACGCGTGGGTGAGGTGCTCGGCGGTCAGGACGTCGCGGACCCCGCCCGCCGCGACGACCTCGCCCTCGGCCAGCAGCACGACCTCGTCAGCGATGATCGCCGCGTGGTCGAGGTCGTGGAGCACGACGCCGACCGCGACGCCGTGGTCGTCCGCCAGGTCGCGCACCACGTCGAGGACCTCGACCTGGTAGCGCAGGTCGAGGTGGTTGGTCGGCTCGTCCAGCAGCAGCACGGAGGTCTGCTGCGCCAGGCAGGACGCGAGCCAGACGCGTTGCAGCTCGCCGCCGGACAGCTCGTCCACGCCGCGGTCGGCCATCGGGGCGACGCCCGTCAGCTCCATGGCGCGGGTGATGGCGGCGCTGCCCTCCAGGTCCACCCCGCGCCACCCGGTCCGGTACGGGTACCGGCCGTAGGAGACGACGTCGCGCACGGACACGCCCGAGGGCGTGGGGCGTTGCTGGGTGAGCAGGGTGACGTTGCGGGCGAACTCCTTGCCCGACAGCGGGGAGTGGCCCCACACCGGTCGCTCGCCCATCCGCACCTGGCCCTCGCGCGGCCGGTGCAGGCGGGCCAGGGACCGCAGGACGGTCGACTTGCCGGAGCCGTTGGGCCCCACCAGCGCGGTCACGGTGCCGGCGCGCAGCCCTAGCGAGACGCCGTGCACCACCGCGCGGTCGTGGTGCGCGAGGACCAGTCCCTCACCGGCGAGCAGCGCGTCTCCCTTGGACATGAGGGGAGCCTAACCTAATGTCGGGAATCACCCATATGGGCGTGATCTAGTGCACTTCTCGGCCTAACAGGTAACGCCGCACGCACGTCCCGCGCAGGTCGTGGCTTCCGCCGGTCAGCCGCCGAAGTGCCGCCGCGTGTCGGCCGCCAGCGAGTTGAACACCACCGCGTTGACCCGTTCGCTCGCCTTGGCGCCGGGCTCGTAGGCGAACGTCCAGGTGAGCCGGCTGCCCCCGGCCGCCCGCTCCACCAGGTAGTCCTCGCCCAGCCGCCGGAACACCGGCAGGTTGGCGCGGTCCACCAGGAACGACTGCCGCCGCCCCTCCTCCCAGCGGATGAAGCGCTCGCGCAGCCGCAGCACGCCCAGCACCGTCGCCGTCCGCGTCGTGCCCACGCCGAACGGCCGCGGTGAGGTGTACTCCGCCGACGACAGCAGTCGGCACCACCACAGCGGGTTCGAGGCGGTCAGGCCTCGCCACACACGTTCGGGTGACACCGGCAGGTCGAGCACGTAGCTGCGACGCTGCGGTGCCGAGTCGAAGAAGTCCACGTCGAACGGCTCCAGGCGGGGCACGCACTCCAGTGTGCAGCCTCCGCGCCGGTCACGCCGCACCGCGGCGCAACCGCGCAAGAACCGAGCGGTGGCGCGCGCCGACACCCACTGAGACGATCACCGGCTTGATCCGGACGGGCGGACTTCGCGCACGAACGTGTGTACCAGCCCCGGCAGGCCTTGGCCGCCCCGCCCCGGCACTGGTTGCGTACAGCGGACAGCCACGACGAGAGGCGTATCGATGCAGCCGTTCCAGTTGCCGGACTTCTACATGCCCTACCCGGCGCGGCTGAACCCGAACCTGGAACGCGCGCGCACGCACACGAAGGCGTGGGCGTACGACATGGACATGATCGACGCGCCCCAGGACGGCACGGTGATCTGGACCGAGCACGACCTCGACTCGCACGACTACGCCCTGCTCTGCGCCTACACCCACCCGGACGCCACGCCGGACGACCTGGACCTCGTCACCGACTGGTACGTGTGGGTCTTCTACTTCGACGACCACTTCGTCGAGCTGTACAAGCGCAACCCCGACGTCGCGGGCGCCAAGGCCTACCTCGACCGGCTGCCGCTGTTCATGCCGGTGGACGGCCCGATCACCGAGGAGCCGACGAACCCGGTGGAGAAGGGACTGGCCGACCTGTGGACGCGCACGGTCGGGTCGCACTCGCCCGACTGGCGCCGCCGGTTCGCGGACAACACCGAGCACCTGCTCGACGAGTCCATGTGGGAGCTGCTCAACATCTCCGAGGGCAGGCTCTCCAACCCGATCGAGTACATCGAGATGCGCCGCAAGGTCGGCGGCGCACCGTGGTCCGCGAACCTGGTCGAGCACGTCACCGGCATGGAGGTGCCCGCGCGGATCGCGCTGACCCGCCCCATGGGCGTGCTGCGCGACACGTTCGCCGACGCCGTGCACCTGCGCAACGACCTGTTCTCCTACGAGCGCGAGGTGCTCGACGAGGGCGAGCTGAGCAACGGCGTGCTGGTGCTGGAGAAGTTCCTCGACATCCCCACGCAGGCCGCCGCCGAGGCGGTCAACGACCTGCTCACCTCCCGCCTGCACCAGTTCGAGCACACCGCCGTCACCGAGGTGCCGCCGCTGCTGGACGAGAACGGGGTCGACCCGGCCGGTCGGCTGGCCGTGCTGGCGTACGTGAAGGGCCTGCAGGACTGGCAGTCCGGCGGCCACGAGTGGCACGCCCGCTCCAGCCGCTACATGAACGAGGGCGCGGTCACCTCCAGCCCGGTGCTCGGCGGCCCGACGGGCATCGGCACGAGCGCGGCCCGCGCGTTCATCGCCACCGCGCCGCAACGCCTGCGCGGCTTCAGCCACGTGCCGTTCGAAGAGGTCCCGCCGCGGCCGGAACCGGCCCTGGACATGCCCTACCCGCTGCGGGTGAGCCCGCACTGGGCCGAGGCGCGGGAGGCGAGCGTCGCCTGGGCGCGGGAGATGGGCATCTTCGACGACGTGCCCCTGGTGTGGACCGAGAGCAGGCTGCGCGACATCGACCTCGCGCTGTGCTCGGCGGGCATCGCGCCGGACGCCACGGCGGACGAGCTGGTGATCAACGCGCTGTGGCTGACCTGGGGCACCTACGGCGACGACTACTACCCGCAGGTCTTCGGCCGGACACCGGACCTGGCGGGTGCGAAGGCCGTCACCGAGCGGTTGAAGCAGATGATGCCGCTGGAGGGCCTGGCGCCGTCGCCGGTGACCCCGTTGGAACGCGGCCTGGCCGACGTGTGGCAGCGCACCACGGACCCGATGCCGCAGGAGAACCGGCGGCAGCTGCGCGTGGCGGTGGACAAGATGCTCGACAGCTGGGTGTGGGAGCTGAAGAACCAGCACGAGAACCGCGTGCCCGACCCGGTCGACTACGTCGAGATGCGCCGCGCCACGTTCGGCTCGGACCTCACCATGAGCCTCGCCCGGTTCGGCCACGGCCGACTGGTGCCGGACGAGATCTACCGGACCCGCGCCCTGCGCAACATCGAGAACTCCGCGATCGACTACGCGACCCTGCTCAACGACCTCTACTCGTACCGCAAGGAGATCCAGTTCGAGGGCGAGCTGCACAACATGGTGCTCGTGGTGCGCAACTTCCTCGACGTGGACCTGGACCGGGCGATCGGGATCACCACCGACCTGGCCAACGCGCGGCTGAGGCAGTTCGGCCACTCGGTCGCCGTCGAGCTGCCCGCGCTGTTCGAGGAGTTCGACCTCGACGCCGACGTCCGCGCCGCCCTGACCGCGCACGCCGCCGAGCTGGAGGACTGGGTGGCCGGGATCCTCAACTGGCACCGCGAGGTCGTCCGCTACCACGACGCCGACCTGGCCAAGCACTTCGGCGGCGGTGAGGCCGCGTTCAGGCCGCGGGCGTTGCGCGGGCCGACCGGGCTGGGCACGGCCTCGACCCGCGTCCTGGTGGACAAGAGCTGACCCGTCCGGCGTGGAGCCGGGCGGTCCCGGGTCGTCCGGCCGGCCGCGGTCACCCCCGGGCACCGCGGCC
>NZ_JBFAAX010000311.1:0-6790 GCF_040639995.1 Actinosynnema sp. NPDC023658
TGGCTCTGCGAGCGCCGCAGCGCCGCCACCGCGTCGTCCAGGCTCGCGTCCACCCGCACCCGGGGCAGCCCGCGCACCCGGCCCGGCGGCACCCGCGTCGACGGGTCGGCGTCCGCCAGGTCCAGCACGTCCTTGACGTGCAGGTAGCCGATCAGCCGGTCGTCCTCGCGCACCGGGAACCGCGAGAAGCCGGTGGCCGACACGGCGGCCTCGACCTCCTGCATGGTCGGCCGCACCGGCACCGACGTGATCCGGTCCAGCGGCACCAGCACGTCGGACACGGTCCGCTCGGCCGACGACAGGGTCTGCGCGAGCCTCCGGTGCTCGGAGTCCTCCAGCAGGCCCTCCTGCCGCGACTGCCCGATCAGCAGGGCCAGCTCGTCCCGCGTGTAGGCCGACTCCAGCTCGTCCTTCGGCGTCACGCCCATCAGCTTGAGCACCGCCGTGGACGCCACGGTGAACCCGCGCAGCAGCGGCGCGACCAGCCGGCAGAACCAGTAGTGCGCGGGCACCAGCAGCAGCGCGGTCCGCTCGGGACCGGCGATGGCCAGGTTCTTCGGCACCATCTCGCCCAGCACGGTGTGCAGCGCCACCACGATGATCAGCGCCAGCGCGAACGCGACGCCGTGCCGCACCGCGTCCGGCACGCCGATGCCGTGGAACGGCGCCTCCAGCAGCGCCGACACCGCGGGTTCACCCAGCGCGCCCAGGCCCAGCGAGCACAGCGTGATGCCGAGCTGCGCGCCCGCGATCAGCAGCGGCAGCTCGCGGCCCGCCTTGATCGCGGTGCGGGCCCGGCTGGAACCCTGCTCGGCCAACGCCTCCAACCGGTCGCGACGGGCCGTGATGATCGAGAACTCGGCGCCGACGAAGAACGCGTTGCCCGCCAGCAGCAGCAGGATCACCAGCACGATCACCGCGACACCCCCGACTCCTCGGCGGCCGGGTCGACCCGGGCCACCCGCAGCTCGGCCACCCGGTGCCGGTCCATCTGCACCACGGTGATCCGCCAGTCGTCCACCCGGATCTCGTCACCCGCGTCGGGGATGCGGCCCAACCGGGCCAGCACCAGGCCCGCCACGGTCTCGTAGTCGCCCTCCGGCATCCGGAACCCGGTCGCCTCCGCGATCTCGTCGTCGCGCAGCAGGCCGGACACCAGCCACGCCTCGCCGCCCAGCCGGCGCACCGGCGAGGTCTCCCGCCGGTCGTGCTCGTCACGCACGTCCCCGACGATCTCCTCGACCAGGTCCTCCAACGTGACCAGGCCCGCCGTGCCGCCGTACTCGTCGACGACCAGCGCCGTCTGCAGGCCCGAGGCGCGCAGCCGGTCCAGCAGCGCGTCACCCTCCAGCGTCGCGGGGACCGTCTGCACCGGCCGGGTCAGCGCCGACACCGGCGTGGTGGCCCGCTGCGACCTGGGCACCCCGAACGCCTGCTTGACGTGCACGATCCCGCGCACCTCGTCCAGGTCGCCGTGGTACACCGGGAACCGGGAGAAGCCCGTCTCCCGGGCCCTGGCCACCAGGTCCAGCACGGTCGCGTCCGCGCGCAGCGACTCGACCCGCACGCGGGGCGTCATCAGCTCCTCCGCGGTGCGGTCACCGAAGCGCAGCGAGCGGTCCAGCAACGTGGCGGTGCCGGGGTCGATGGTGCCCTGCTCGGCGCTGGAGCGGACCAGCGCGCCGAGCTCCTGCGGCGAGCGGGCCGAGGCCAGCTCCTCCGCGGGCTCCACGCCGAGCCGGCGCACCAGCCAGTTCGCGGTGCCGTTCAGGGCGGTGATCAACCACCGGAACACCGCGGAGAACCCGGCCTGCACGCCCGCGACGGCACGTGCGGTCTCCAGCGGCCTGGCGATGGCCAGGTTCTTCGGCACCAGCTCGCCGAACACCATCGACAACGCCGTGGCCAGCGCCAGCGCCACGGTCAGCGCGATCGGGCGGGCCGCCGACGCGGGCACGCCGAGACCGGTCAACGCCGGCGTGACGAGCTCCGCGATGGCGGGTTCGGCGATGTAACCGGTGATCAGCGTGGTGATGGTGATCGCCAGCTGCGAGCCGGAGAGCTGGAACGACAGGGACCGGTGCGCCTTCTCCACCGTCCGCGCCTTCGCGTCACCGACCTGGGCGACGTGCGACTCGACGGTGCTGCGCTCCAGGGCGGTCAGGGAGAACTCGGCGGCGACCGCGATGAACGTGCCGATGGTGAGCACCACCACGGCACCGAGGCCGAGAACGCTGAGCAGGATGGTCATCGGGTCCACCCCGACCGGATCGGACGGGGGTGGATCGGGCGGGGCAGGCAGCCGGGTATCGGACCCGGCTCGGTACTGCAGCCCGGGGACTGCGCGTCGCGCACGGAAGGGATCACTCCTCGTGAGGGGTGGTCGAACGGTGTCCAGTTTAGAGCGTAGCCGGCGGTCAGCGCAGTCCGATACCGCTGGGCGGGGAAGTGCTCGCTCGCAGCACCACCTCACCCGCCACCCGGACCGTGCGCGGTGACGCCACCACGTCGTCCAACACGAGCCGGGCCGCCCGCTCGCCCATCTCCTCCAGCGGCAGCCGCACCGTGCTCAACGCCGGCACCAGGTCGCGCAGGGTCGGGATGTCGTCGAACCCGGCCACCGAGACGTCCTCCGGCACCCGCAGCCCGCGTTCCCGCAGCGCCGCCATCGCGCCCATCGCCATCACGTCGTTCACGGCGAACACGCAGGTCGCGCCGGTGCGGGCGGCGATCAGGTCGGCCACCGCCGCGTACCCGCCGTCCCGGGTGAAGCCGCTGGTGATGACGCCCGCGTCCGGCAGGTCGAGGCCCTCGTCGGCCAGGCCCGCGCGGAACCCGGCCAGCCGGTCGCGCGCCACCAGCAGGTCCGGCGGACCGGCCAGCACGGCGAACCGCCGGTGGCCCAGCGCGGCCAGCCGCCGGGCCAGCGCCCGCGCGCCCGACCGGTTCGAGGGCACCACCGTGTCCGAGCCGAGCTTCGCCTGTGAGACGCACGCCACCCGGCCGCCCTGCGCGGTGAACGCGGTGATCTCCTCGGCCAGCCGCCGCGACGCCGCCCGGTCGGTCGTGCGGCTGCCCGCGATCACCACCGCCCGCGCCCGGTGCGCGCGCAGCGTGTTCACCAGCTCCACCTCGCGGCGGGGATCCCGGCCGGTGGTGCCGAGCACCACGACCAGGCCGGCGTCCTCAGCGACCCTCGTCACACCCGCGGCGATGCTGGAGAAGTAGGGGTCCGCGATGTCGTGCACCACCAGGCCCACCAGCACGCTGGAGTTGCGGGCCAGCGCCTGGGCCGAGGCGTTGGGCAGGTAGCCGAGCCGGCGCGCGGTGCCGAGCACCCGTTCGCGCAGCTCCTCGCTGACCTGCCGGGTGCTGCCGTTGAGCACGCGCGACGCGGTCGCGAGCGACACGCCCGCGTTCTTCGCCACTTCCGCCAGCGTGACCTGCCGCGACGTCAACGCCGCCTCCTTCGCGTTCCTGGTCGGGCGAGACTAGCCGCTGCCGCGACCGGACCGGCGCAGGTTCGACCCCTTCAGGCACGCGCGTCGCCGCGCGGCCCCGGCCGGCGTGGTCTTCGATTTGGTCGAACGGGTGTTCGAGCGGCGGCAAGATCACGTCAGGCGTGCGCGTGGTGGCGACCCCGGTCGGTCGCCGTCGGGAGGTTGACGGCCGCGAGCAGCCGACCGTAGCGTGTTGGAAAGCGCTTTCCACGACTGTGAGCGGGGTGTACGCATGGCGGTGCGCACGATCGGCGTCGCGTTGAACGGGGTCACGGGCCGGATGGGGTACCGGCAGCACCTGGTCCGCTCGATCCTCGCCCTCCGCGAGCGCGGCGGGGTGCGGGTCGGTGACGACGTGCTGGTCCCCGAGCCGCTGCTGGTCGGCCGGAACGCCGCCAAGCTCAAGGAGATCGCCGAGCGGCACGACCTGCCCCGCTGGACCACCGACCTGGACGCGGCGCTGGGCGACCCGGACGTGTCGGTGTACTTCGACGCGCAGGTGACGTCGGCGCACGTGTCGGCGTTGACGGCGGCGATCGACGCGGGCAAGCACGTCTACAGCGAGAAGCCGGTCGCGGCCACGCCGGAGGAGGTGCTGGGGCTGGCCCGGCACGCGGACGCGGCGGGCGTGCGGCACGGCGTGGTGGCCGACAAGCTCTACCTGCCGGGCATCCGCAAGCTGAAGCGGCTGCTGGACGGCGGGTTCTTCGGCCGGGTGCTGTCGGTGCGCGGCGAGTTCGGTTACTGGGTGTTCGAGGGCGACTGGCAGAGCGCGCAGCGGCCGTCGTGGAACTACCGCGCCGAGGACGGCGGCGGGATCGTCGTGGACATGTTCTGCCACTGGAGCTACCTGCTGGAGGGGCTGCTCGGCCCGGTGGAGGCGGTGACCGCGCGGGCCGTCACGCACATCCCGACGCGGTGGGACGAGAACGGCGAGCCGTACGCGGCCACGGCCGACGACTCGGCGTACGCGATCTTCGAGATGGCCGGTGGCGTGGTGGCGCAGGTGAACTCGTCGTGGGCGGTGCGGGTGCGGCGCGACGAGCTGGTCGAGTTCCAGGTGGACGGCACGCTGGGCAGCGCGGTGGCCGGGTTGCGCAACTGCGTGGTGCAGCCGAGGTCGATCACGCCGAAGCCGGTGTGGGACCCGGACGTGCCGTCGTCCATCGACTTCCGGGCGCAGTGGCAGGACGTGCCGGACAACGAGGTGTTCGACAACGGGTTCATGGTGCAGTGGGAGGAGTTCCTCAAGCACGTCGCCGTGGGTGCGCCGTTCGCGCACGACTTCCACTCCGGCGTGCGCGGCGTGCGGCTGGCCGCGCTGGGCCTGGAGTCCTCGCGCACCGGCCGGCGGATCGAGGTGCCCGCGTGACGTCGGTGCTGCTGCCGAGCCGGGACGGCACGTTCCGGCGGCACCGCCTGGGTGCGCCGCGCGAGTGGGGGACCGGGCCGTTCGGGTCGCGGGTCGCGTTCGCGGCGGCGCACGTGGTGGCCGACCCCTTCGCCGCCAACACCCCCGGTGCGCCCGCCGTGCTCGACTGGGACGCCACCCTGGCCTACCGGGTGCGGTTGTGGGAGCACGGTTTCGGCGTGGCCGAGGCGATGGACACCGCGCAGCGCGGGATGGGCCTGGACTGGGGCACGGCGCTGGAGCTGATCCGGCGCAGCGCGTCGATCGCCACCGGGCGGCTGGCGGCGGGCGTCGGCACGGACCACGACACCGCGGACCCGTTGACCGCCTACCGCGAGCAGCTGGCGGCCGTGGTGGAGGCGGGCGCGCAGCCGATCCTGATGTGCAGCCGGAAGCTGGCCGCCTCCGCGCGCGGACCCGAGGACTACCAGGAGGTGTACGGCGCGCTGCTGGAGGAGGTCGACCGGCCGGTGATCCTGCACTGGCTGGGCACGGCGTTCGACCCGGTGCTGGAGGGCTACTGGGGCTCATCCGACGTGACGGCGGCGACCGGGCACTTCCTGGACCTGGTCAAGGCCTACCCGGACAAGGTGGACGGGGTGAAGGTGTCGCTGCTCGACGCCTCGCACGAGGTGGGGTTGCGGCGGGCGCTGCCGGAAGGCGTGCGGTGCTACACCGGTGACGACTTCCACTACCCGGAGCTGATCGCCGGGGACGCGGAGGGCCACAGCGACGCGCTGCTGGGGATCTTCGACGCCATCGCGCCGGCCGCGTCCGCCGCGCTGAGGGCGTTGGACGCCGGCGACCTCGACCGGTACCACGAGGTGCTGGCGCCGACGGTCGCGCTGTCGCGGCACCTGTTCGGCACGCCCACCTACTACTACAAGACCGGTGTGGTGTTCCTGGCCTGGCTGGGCGGGTTCCAGGACGCGTTCGGCATGGTCGGCGGCCTCCAGTCGGCCCGGGACGTGGTGCACCTGGGGGAGGCGCTGCGGCTGGCGGACCTGGCCGGGCTGCTGCCCGACCCGGACTCGGCGGCGGCGCGGTGGGGACGACTGCTGGAGGTGCTGACGTGAAGCTGTCGCTGAACCAGGCCACGGTGAAGCGGGCGTCCGTGCCCGAGGTGGTCGACGTGTGCGCGCGGAACGGGATCGGCGCGGTCGGGCTGTGGCGCGACCCGGTGGCCGAGCACGGGCTGGAGCGGACGGCGGCGCTGGTGAGGTCGGCGGGGCTGGAGGTGTCGTCGCTGTGCCGCGGCGGCTTCTTCACCGGCTTCGACCAGCGGCTGGACGACAACCGGCGGGCCATCGACGAGACCGCGGCGCTGGGCGCGTCGTGCCTGGTCCTGGTGCCCGGCGGGGTGCCGGACCGGGACCTCGTAGCGGCCCGGGGCCGGGTCGCGTCGGCCTTGGAGGTGCTGGCGCCCCACGCGGCCGACGTGGGCGTGCGGCTGGCGCTGGAGCCCATGCACCCGGTGTTCTGCGCCGACCGGGGCGTGGTGTCGACGTTGGGGCAGGCGCTGGAGCTGGCCGCGCCGTACCCGGAGTCGGTCGTCGGGGTGGTGGTGGACGCGCTGCACGTGTGGTGGGACCCGGCGCTGGCGGCGGACGTGCGGCGGGCGGGCCCGCGGATCCACTCCTACCAGGTGTGCGACTGGGTGACCCCGCTGCCCGCCGACGTGCTGCTCGGCCGCGGGCTGCCCGGTGACGGGCACATCGACCTGGTCGGGCTGACCGCGCTCGTGGCCGACGCCGGGTACACCGGCGCGGTCGAGGTCGAGGTGTTCAACGAGCAGGTGTGGGCGCGACCGTTCGACGAGGTCGCGGCGGACCTGGTGCGCCGGCACGCGTCGGGCTGGGAGCCGGTCGTGGACGGCGGC
>NZ_JBFAAX010000312.1:0-6763 GCF_040639995.1 Actinosynnema sp. NPDC023658
AACAACTACACCACCACAGCGGCGACCCGGCCCCGGGCGGGGAGCACGTCGGCCGCCAGGTCCCGCGAGTAGCCGGGCGAGGTCGTGCCCTTGTGCACGACGACGCGGCCCCTGACGCGGTCCGCGAACCGGTCCGTGCCGCGGTCGAGCACGGCGTCGATCGCGGTCTGGTTCGCCAGCATCAGGATGACCACCTCGGCGTCGGTGAACACCTCGGCCGCGGTCTCCGCGACCCTCGCCCCGGCGGCGCGCAGCGGTTCCGCCCGGTGCGGCGACCGGTTCCACACCACGAGCGGCCGGCCGGACCGGGCCAGGTTGAGCGCCATCGGCTGACCCATGATGCCGAGACCGATGAATCCGACCTCCACCACGACCTCCTCGCACGACGGCACGGCGCCGTCTCCCGCGCGGGATTCAACGCCGTGCCCGTGGTGCCGGTCTTGAACGGTGGTGCGGGTCACCGGCCGCGCCCGGTGACCCGCGGGGGTCAGGAGTTCGGCAGTCGCACCAGGGTCGTGCCCGCTTCCGCGTCGCGCACGGTGAACTCGACGATGTCGTGCCAGCGCAGGCCCACCGACGCCTGGAGCGTCACCGGGTCCTTGCCCGCACCCGTCGCGGTCACCAACCACGAGCCCACGACCATCGACTCGCCGTCGCGGGACTTCGCCACCAGCTCGCACCGGGTGGGGCCCTTGGCGCCCTTCACCTCGACCTGCAACGACGTGCCCCACGGTTCCGGGCTGGCCGAGAGCCGCGCGGCCACGCCGGTCGTGGGATCGGTGCGGTTGATGGTGCCGGAGGCGTCGGGGGCGCCCTTCGCCACGTTCGACTGGGCCGGCACCGACGGCGTGGACGAGGCGGCGGCGACCGGGTCGGACGGTGCGGCGACGTTCACCGACACGACCGCGGTCAGGGCGATGAGCAACACCGCGGCGGCGGCAGCCAGCAGCGCGACGTTGCGGCGCTTGCGCGCCCTGGTTTCCGAGACCGAGTCGAGCATCGCGCGCACCGAACGGCCGTCGGGCCGCTCCCCCGCGTTGGCGCGCAGCATGCCGTTGGCGTCGGCCTCGTCGAGCAGGTCTGGCAGTTGGGCGAAATCGCGCAGGTCGAGCGCACACCGACGGCACTGGGCGAGGTGGTTCTCGAACGCGTCGACCTCGTCCTCATCGAGGACACCGAGGACGTACGCCGCCACGTCGACGTGAGACGGCTGCGAAGTCACCTGTTCAGCCCCGATCCTGCAACGCACGCCGCAGGGCGCGGAGCGCGTAGTACACCCTGGACTTCACCGTGCCGGGCGGTACCCCGAGCACCGCTGCGGCTTCCCCCACGGTCCGATCCCTCAAGTACGTCTCGAGAATAGCCTCCCGGTGTTCCTCCGTCAGTCCGTTCATCGCTTCGGCTACGACTATCGCCGCCAGCGTGCGGTCCGCTTCGTCCCGCTGGGGCGCCTCGTCGGACGGCGTCAACTCCGACTCCTGCGGTCGGACGCTCCGCTTGCGACGGTCGTCGATGACCAGCCGCCGGGCCACGGTGAACAACCAGGAGCGCAGCAGGACGGGGTCCCGCTCCAGCTTCTCGGCGTTGCGCCACGCCCGAACGAGCGTCTCCTGGACGATGTCCTCTGCCCACTGCCGGTCGCTGCCGGTCAGCCTCATGGCATGACCGAGCAGCGCGCTGCCGAACTCCTGGTAGAGCCTGCGGATCAGCTCGTCTTCCAGGCTCAAGTCCGGCCAGCTGTGATCTCTTTGGGGGGAAGTGCTGCGTCTGTGCCGCGCCACGCCGAGCATCCAAGCGCGCCGAGGGCGGCCGCGTCGAGGGTTTGCCCGCAAAAAAAGTCGTTGATCTGTTCGTGAACCGTCATCGCATCGTGTCCGTACTCCACGGTATCCGCTTCGAAGGCACGGACCCGGTCTCCCGGTCCGCTAGGCCTTTCGGCGGACCCGCCGGCAGGAGAAAGGACCAACGATGCGCAGTCGACGTTCCCGGAGGGCGTTGCCGCTGGTTCCGGTAGCAGCGGCGTTGGTGCTGGTCAGCGCCTGTGGCGCGACCGGTGCCGACAACGCTGCGAACCGGGCCGGAGCGGATGGCGCCGGTTCCGGTTCGACGACTCTCCAACAACCGCCGGAATTCGGCAAGGAGCCGCACCAGATGCTCTCGGCGACCGAGTCGAAGCAGGTCGGGTGGTTCGTGTCGGACGCGGGTGGCTTCGCGCTGTACCGCTACGACAAGGACACCGCGAAACCGCCGAAGTCCACTTGCGACGGCGAGTGCGTCAAGACGTGGCCGCCGGTGCTGGTCAGCGAGCACACCATGACCTCCGGCGTCGACCCGACGCTCGTCGGTTCGGTGACCCGCGCGGACGGCAAGAAGCAGGTCACGCTGGCCGGCTGGCCCCTCTACCGGTTCACGGGCGACAAGAAGGCGGGCGACCTCGCCGGGCAGGGCAAGGGCGGCGCGTGGTTCGCGGTCACGCCCGAGGGCAAGAAGGCGCAGGCCGACGGCGCGGCGACCGGTCAACCGTCCACCGGCGACGGCTACTAGGACGAGAAGAGCATGTCAGCCAAGCGTTTCGCGGCGATCCTGCTGGTGCTGCACCTGCTGGTGCTGCCCGGTGTCGCGCGCGCCGACGACCCGCCGGCGCCGGGTCCGGTGGAGCAGACGCCGCTGGGCCCGATCACCGCGCTGGACAAGGAACTGCTGATCAAGGTCCGGCTGGCGGGTCTGTGGGAGATGCCCATGGGCGAGGAGGCGCAGACCCGCGCGGGCAGCACCCGGGTCAAGGAGGTCGGCGCGCAGCTGGCGAGCGACCACACGTTCCTCGACGAGCGGGTGGTGCGGTTGGCGTCCCAGATGGGCGTCACGCTGCCGGACGAGGCCAACGCCGACCAGCAGTCGTGGATGGCGGAGATGCGCTCGCGGACCGGCGCGGCCTTCGACGACTCGTTCGCCAACCGGCTGCGGGCGGCGCACGGCTCGCTGTTCCCGGTCATCGGGACCATCCGGGCCACCACGCGCAACGAGGCGATCCGCCAGTTCGCCCAGGTGTGCAACCAGATCGTGCTCAAGCACATGACCCTGTTGGAGAGCACCAACATGGTCACCGACGTGGGTCTGTCCAAACCGGTGGCCGCCGGCGCGGCCCCGGCCGCCGCCGTGGGCGCCGACCCGGTGCGCGCCTCGGCCCGGATACCCGTCGACGGCCCGAGCCCTCTCGTCGTGCTCCTCATGTGCCTGGCAGGCGCGGTGGTGACGATCGGGATCCTGCGCCTGCTGCGGCCACGCGGCCACGTCAAGTGAAAGGAGGTGGTGGCCGGAACCCCGACACCACAGCGCTTCTCCCACCGCGGAGAACTTCCACACCCTCGAACCCGCCCGGCAGGTCGTGACCACTCCTGCGCGGCCGGCCGGGCGGGTCGGACCCTCCTCCACCGCCTGCGAGTTCTCTCCCGCCATCTCGGAGGTAGACACCAGTGCTCACCCAGGTTCCGCTGCTGATCGCCCAGGCGACCGGCGGCGACCACGACGCCGGAGTGCGCCACGTCGCGCAGATATCGGCGCGTCTGGCCTACGCGACCATGTGCGCCACCCTGTGCTGGGGCGTCCTGATCGCGACCGGCTGGGCCAACAAGATCACCGGCAGGCAGGGGCTGCGCAACAGCCACATGGTGCTGGCGACCATGGCGCTGACGTTCGGCTCGCTGCACGCGTTCGCGTTCACCCTGTTGCAGCTCGGCGCCTTCTCCTACCTGAACCTCCTGATCCCGTTCTACGACGGCGGCCTGTTCCGGCACGCGCTGGGCGTGCTCGGCCTGGAGATCATGCTGACCATCGCCATCACCGCAGGCCTGCGCAAGAAGGTCTACTACCGCAAGTGGCTCAGGCTGCACCAGCTGGCCTACCCCGCGGTCACCGTCACCGTGGTGCACTCCTGGTTCGGCGCGGTCGCGAACGGCAACCTGGCCGTGCTGTGGTTGGCCGGCCTCACGATCCTGATCCCCACGGCGACCATCGCCGTCGCCCGCTTCCTGCCGCCGGACTGGTTGGTGAGGCTCGGCATGCTGGAGCCGGAGCCCGGTTTCGAGCCCGAGCCGGACGGCGCGGGCGGCAGCGCGTTGGACATCAGCGTCGACAACGAGCGCTGCCACCGCTACGGCATCTGCCAGGCCGAGGCGCCGGGCCTGTTCCAGCTGGTCGACGACGAGCGCCTGCGGTACGAGCGCAGGCCGCCACCCGAGCAGTTCGCCCAGGCGCGGGCCGCCGCGCGGGCCTGTCCGATGCGGGCGATCGAGCTGCGGGAGCGTGTGCGGTGAAGAACGAGGAACGCGTCGTCATCGCGGGCGGCGGGTTGGCCGGTCTGCGCGCGGGAGAGCGGCTGCGGGAGCTGGGCTTCCGCGGCGAGATCGTCATCGTGAGCGCGGAGCGGCACCTGCCCTACCACCGGCCGGCGCTGTCCAAGGAGGCCATCAACGGCGAGCTGATCGCGTCGGACCTGCGGCTGACCATCAGCCGCGAGCTGAACGCGGTGTGGCGGCTGGGCACCGCGGCCACCCACCTGGAGCCGGACCGGCACGTGGTCGGCCTGCCCGGGGGCGAGGAGCTGAAGTACGACGGGTTGATCATCGCGACCGGTGTCGAGCCGCGTCACCTCGTGGGCGCACCGCGGCAGGACCCGCGCGTGCACGTGCTGCGCACGGTGGACGACGCGATCGCGATCAAGCAGGCGATCAACTCCACGCAGGGCCTGATCGTGGTCATCGGCGGCGGCCTCATCGGCTGCGAGATGGCCGCGTCGGTGAAGATGATGGGCCGTGACGTGGCCATCGTGAGCCGGTCGTCCACGCTGCTGGGCAGCGCGGTCGGCAAGAACATCGCCGACACGGTCACCGAGGCGCACCGGGTGCGCGGTGTCCGGATGGCGATGGGCGTGAAGATCCGGCACTGGGTGCGGCAGGCGGGCGGGGTGGCGATCCACCTGTCCGACGGGCAGGTGTTCTTCGCCGCGGTCGTGGTGATCGCGGTGGGCGCCTCGCCGTCGGTGGCCTGGCTGCGCGGATCGGGGCTGGTGCTGGAGGACGGCGTGCTGTGCGACCCCATGTGCCACGTGGTCGGCGGAGGGTCCGACATCGTGGCCGCGGGTGACGTCGCGCGGTGGCCGAACCTCCGGTTCGGAGGACAACCGCGTCGGGTGGAGCACTGGCTCAACGCGGTGGAGATGGGGCGGGCGGCCGCGGAGAACCTGTTGGCGGGCAGGGAGAAGTCGCGGCCGTTCACCCCAGTCCCCCGGTTCTGGACCGAGCAGTACGGGATGCGCATCCAGGGGTCGGGCCTGCCCGCGATGGGCAAGGACACGACGACGTTGGCGGGGTCGCAGAAGGACCACCGGACCATCACCGGGTTCATCAACGACGGGCGACTGGTCGGGATGGTCGGGTTGGACGCGCCGACGGCGATGATCAAGCTGTCCACCGAGCTGTGGCGGCAGAACCGGGTGACCGCGAGCGGAGTGCAGCAGAGCCCGCCGCAACGCCGTGCGCCCCAGCACGTGACGCCGCAGCACCTCGCCCCGTCGCCGGAACCGGCCGAGCGGATGCCCGCGGAGGCACGGCTCCCGCGACAGCAGCAGGAATCCCAACCGCTGCCCGTGCCGCCGGCGTCCGCCACGCCCTCGTACGCGCCCGTCGTGCGGTCGCGCGGGCAGACGCGGGCGTTGGTCCGCACGGGCCCGAGGGCCCGGCCGCGGTGATCCCCGGCCCGCTGTTCCACGTCGTGCCGCGGACGACGCGGACCGACGTGGGACAGCGTTTACCCGGCTTCGCAGCACCGAAGGCGCGTCGGGCGAACGATGGCGTCCTCATGCGACGGCACCGGCCTCGACCGGTCGTTCACAAAATGTTCGCGATGTGTGAAATGTTCAGACATCAAGGACAGATTGACGCAAGTTTACCTCTCCGACAGGCTCCAGAGCCGTCACCCAACCCGGTCTGGAGGTCCCTGTGCTCCGACTAGTTTCCTACTTGGCGTCGTTGGCGCTCGTCGTCTCGGTTCTCGTGGTCGGCGGCGGAACGGCGCAAGCCGACGGCTGCTACACCTGGAACCGAACGCTCTCCCAGGGCACGTCCGGTGAGGACGTGCGGCAGCTGCAGATCCGGCTGTCCGGTTACCCCGGCTACGCCTCGGTGCTCGGGCTCGACGGCGAGTTCGGCCCGGCCACCAAGGCCGCGCTCGTGCGCTTCCAGCAGGCCTACGGGCTGGCGGCGGACGGCGTGGCGGGCAGCGCGACGTACTCGCGGATCTACGCCCTGCAAGACGACGACTGCACGCCGATCAACTTCTCCTACGCCGAGCTGAACACCTGCAACTCGACGTGGGCCGGGGGGAAGGTGTCAGCGACGACGGCCAAGTTCAACGCGCTGGTGTCGATGTGGAAGCTGCAAGCGATGCGGCACGCGCTGGGTGACCAGCCGATCCGGGTCACCAGCGGCTTCCGCAGCACCTCGTGCAACAGCGCGGTCGGGGGTGCGTCGGATTCCCGGCACCTGTACGGGGACGCGGTCGACCTCGGCGCCGGCGCGCTCAGCCTGTGCCGCATGGCGCAGCAGGCGCGCAACCACGGGTTCAACGGCATCCTCGGCCCGGGCTACCCCGACCACGGCGACCACACCCACGTGGACCACCGGGGCAGCCGCTTCTGGTCGGCCTCGTCCTGCGGCATCTGACCGATCCCGCCAGGGCTGAACCACGGCGCCCGCGCGCACATCCC
>NZ_JBFAAX010000313.1:0-6728 GCF_040639995.1 Actinosynnema sp. NPDC023658
CCGGATCCCCCTTGCACCGCCGCGCCCTGCTCGCGGGCGGGGCCGCGGCCGTGCTCGCCGCCGCCGGCTTTCGCACGGCGGCCCACGCCGCGCCGGACGACCGGGCCGGCGGGCGGCGGTTCACCCTGACCGTCATGGGCACCACGGACCTGCACGGCAACGTCTTCAACTGGGACTACTACGCGGACCGCGAGTTCGACGACTCCGCGCACAACGACGTGGGCCTGGCGAAGCTCTCCACCCTGGTCAAGGCCGTCCGGGAGGAGCGCGGCGCGCACCGCACCCTGCTGATCGACGCGGGCGACACCATCCAGGGCACCCCGCTGGCGTACTACTACGCCAAGGTCGAGCCCATCGGCCGCCGCCGCGTGCACCCGATGGCCGCCGCGATGAACGAGCTCGGCTACGACGCCGCCGCGCTGGGCAACCACGAGTTCAACTACGGCATCCCCCTGCTGCGCGCCTTCGAGAAGCAGCTCGACTTCCCGCTGCTCGCCGCGAACGCGCTCGACTCGGCCACCGGGAAGCCCGCGTTCCGGCCGTACGTGATCAAGACGGTGTGGCGGACGGGCGCGGCGCCGCTGCGGGTCGGCATCCTCGGCCTGACCAACCCGGGCATCGCGATCTGGGACAAGGCGAACGTCGAGGGCCGGATGACGTTCCCCGGCGTGCTGGAGCAGGCCCGCGAGTGGGTGCCCCGGGTGCGGCGGGCGGGCGCG
The DNA here is from genome assembly GCF_040639995.1 of Actinosynnema sp. NPDC023658. Taxonomy (NCBI): domain Bacteria; kingdom Bacillati; phylum Actinomycetota; class Actinomycetes; order Pseudonocardiales; family Pseudonocardiaceae; genus Actinosynnema; species Actinosynnema sp. NPDC023658. The sequence goes on from NZ_JBFAAX010000313.1 coordinate 720, forward strand.
GACCTCGTGGTGGTCGCCGCGCACTCCGGCGCGGACCTGTCGTTCTCCCTCGGTGACCTGCTGCCGTTCCCGGAGAACTGCTCCGCGCTGGTCGCGGAGGAGGTGCCGGGCATCGACGCGATCCTGGTCGGCCACGCGCACACCGAGATCGCGCAGCGGTTCGTCACCAACAAGGCCACCGGCAAGCAGGTGCTGCTGACCGAGCCGCTCTTCTGGGGCAAGCGGCTGAGCCTGGTGGAGTTCGACCTCGCGTGGGCGCCGGGCCGGGGCTGGCGGGCCGAGGCGTCCCGCTCGCAGGTGCTCAACACCAACACCGTGCCCGAGGACCCGGCCGTCGTCGGCAAGCTGCGCGACGACCACGCCAGGGTCGTGGCCTACGTCAACTCCAGGATCGGCACGTCGAAGTCCGCGATGTCCGCCGCCACCGCCCGCTACGAGGACACCGCCGCGCTCGACTTCGTCAACCTGGTGCAGGGCGAGGCGCTGAAGGCGACCCTGACCGAGCCGCTGCCCGTGCTGTCGCTGGCCTCGCCGTTCAACAAGGCCGCCGCGATCCCGGCGGGCGACGTGTCGGTGCGCGACGTGGCCGGGCTCTACATCTACGACAACACCCTGTTCGGCGTGCGGCTCACCGGCGCGCAGCTCAAGGACTACCTGGAGCGGTCTGCGGGGTACTACAAGGCGGTGAGCACACCCGGACCCCACCAGCCGGAAGCGCTGACCAACGCGGGCGGCACGCCGGACTACCTCTACGACGTCGCCGGTGGCCTCGACGCGCCGCTGACCTACGACATCGACCTGGCCAAGCCGGTCGGGCAGCGGATCACCGGCCTGGCCTACGACGGCGCGGCGGTGACCCCGGACCAGGCGTTCGCGGTGGCGGTGAACAACTACCGGCAGTCCGGCGGCGGCAACTTCCCGCACATCGCCACCGCGCCGGTGCTGCACAACCAGCAGCTGGAGATCCGGCAGCTGATCATCGACTGGGTGCGGGAGCACGGCGAGGTCGACCCGGCCGCGTTCCACCGCACCGACTGGCGGTTGGTCGTCGACGGCACGCCGGTGGTGGTCGGGTGACGCAGCCGTTGCCGGACATCGTCGGGCCGGGGTTGGTCGTGCTGTTCTGCGGCATCAACCCCGGCCTGCTGTCGGCCGCCAAGGGGCAGCACTTCGCGCGGCCGGGGAACCGGTTCTGGCCCGCCCTGCACCTGTCCGGCTTCACCCCGCGCCTGATGAAGCCCTCCGAGCAGGAGGAGCTGCCGCGGCACGGGCTGGGCATCACGAACCTGGTCGCCCGCCCGACCGCGCGGGCCGACGAGCTGACGCCCGAGGAGCTGCGGGCCGGTGGGGAGAGGCTGACCGGGCTGGCCGAGCGCTACCGGCCGAAGGTGGTCGCGGTGGTGGGCGTGACGGCGTACCGGGCCGCGTTCGGGCGCAAGGACGCGAAGGTCGGCCCGCAGGAGGAGGCGATCGGCCCGTCGCAGCTCTGGGTGCTGCCCAACCCGAGCGGGCTGAACGCCCACTACCAGCTGCCCGCCCTGGCCGAGGTCTTCGGTCGGCTGCGCTCGGAGGTCGAGCGGGCCTCCTAGCCGCCCCGCCGCGTCACAGGTTGCGGAGGCCCACCAGCACCCGTTGCAGCAGCGTCAGGTCCGCGCCCTCCGGCGCGGCGGCGTTGTCGTGCACCGCGACCACGCCCATGGAGATCAGGTCGCCCAGCAGCACCCGCGCCACGCCCAGCGGCACGGCCAGCAGCGCGGAGACCTCGGCGACCGAGCGGGGGTTGGCGCACATCTCCACGATCGACCGCTGCTCGGCGGTGGTGTCGCGCATGGCGACCGCGATGCCGTTCTCCTCCAGCGAGACCAGCGTCTCCAACCTCAGGTCGTAGCGGGACGCCGTGCGGCCACCGGTCCACGCGTAGGGGCGGACCAGGGGACCGGAGAACTCCTCCCCCTCGGGCTCGGGTTCCGGCCGCGGTTCCGGCTCGCGGCCCGTCGCCACCGGCAGCGGGCCGGTGCCCTGGCGAGCCGCCGGCACGGGCAGCGGACCGGTGTCGTGGAGGCTCCCGCCGTACGGCCCGTCGAACGGCGCGGTGTCCTCCAGCGGGTCCTCCGGCCGTGCGTCGGGTCGTTCCTCCAGGGTGCGGCGCAGGGCCGCCGAGCCGAACCGGGCGCCCGTCGCGCCCACCTCGCCCCGCAGGGACCTCCGCCGCCGGGGTGGGTCCGGGTGTTCCGCGGCCTCCTGGTCGAGGCCGCGACGCACCGCGGGGGAGCCGAAGCGGGCGCCGGTCGTGCCGACCTCCCCGCGCAGGGACCGGCGGCGTCTGCGCTCGCCGCCGGTCGGCTCGGGGTCAGAGCTGCCTGTGCTCACATTCCGGGAACCGTAGACCGAACCGCGTTCGGATGATGTCCCCCGTGTTTCGACTCCGTGCAATCCTCGTTAACCACCGCACATGCGCGGTCCCCCGGGCGCTGGAGGATGATGGGACGATGCGCATCCGCGAGGTCGAGATCTCCGACGACATGATCAGGTTGGGCCAGTTCCTCAAGCTGGCGGGCTTGGCGGAGAACGGCGCGCACGCCCGTGAGCTGGTCGAATCCGACGAGGTGACGGTGAACGGCCGGCTGGAGACCCGGCGCGGCGCCCAGCTGCACGACGGCGACGTGATCGAGGTGAACGGCGAGAAGGCCCGACTGGTTACCGCTCGTTAGCTCCTTTCCGGGCGCGGTCGTCGACACCGTCCGCCGTCCTGCCGGCGGTACTCCCGCGGTTCGCGGGCATCACCGGACCGATCCACCCGGCGTGTGCCGCAGCGCGCCTTTGTCGCCCGAAGAAGTGGCAACGGTCACCCTTGGTCGGCTCACCGTGGGTGGAATGAGCGGATCCGGTCACCCGAAGTGTCCGAGCCGTTGCGCCGAATAGCTGCCGCCCGACCGTGAAAGGGTGACACCGACCCGCCGTGTTGCGGTCCGGGTCCGTGCCCGAAGTCCTTTCCGGGGATGTATTCGACGTCAGTTTCGACTTCGGTCGAATACCGCGTGTAACGGAAGCCGTCCCAGATCCGATGGATGTGCCCGCGTGCCTGCGCGACCGTCCTCGGGCCACTGTGGACGCACCGCATCCCGGCGGGTGAACGGCCTTTGCGAGGCACGTCGACGGTGACCCGAAGTCACTCCACGACCCGTCTGGGTGTGCGCCGGGTGTCCCGTCAGGAATGGCCGTTCGGGGGAAGCTCACTGTGTGTGTAACGCACGCCGCCGACGTGACGAATGATGGTTGGCGGGACGAGAAATCGCCGCCGCACATTTGTCGCACACCACGCGGGTCCGTCGGGGATGCCCTGCGAACGTGCACGTCCGAGCCGGCCACCCGGGGGTACTCGATGAGCGAGCAGGTCCAGCCCACGCGACGCAGACCCGTCGCGGGGGTCGGTGACACCCACCGCACGACCAGCCCCACGGTGGGCAGCTGGGAACCCGCCTACCGCTACGGCGTGATCGCCGCCGACGTCCTGTGCACGGTCGTGGTCGTCCTGCTCGCGGGTCTGGTCCTGTCCTCGCGCCACGCCTCGTTCGCGCCGCTGCCCCTGTTCGGGCTCGAAGCGGTCACGGTCGCGGTGGTCGTCGGGTCGCTGTTCCTCAACCGGGCGTGGAACCCCGTGGTGCTCGGCCAGGGCGCGGAGGAGTTCCGCCGCCTGGGCCGGGGCCTGTTCGGTTCCGTCGTCGCGCTGGGCCTGGGCGCGCTCGCGGCCGGCCTGCCCGGCGCCCGGCTGTGGGTGTTCGTCGTCGGACCGGCCGTCGCGCTGGTCGCCTTCCCGGTCCGCTACCTGCTGCGTCGCCCGCTGCACCGCGCCCGCGGCGAGGGCCGCTGCCTGCTGCCGGTGCTCGCGGCGGGCAACCTCGACACGGTCACCGACCTGATCGGCCGCACGCGCCGCGCGCCTCACCTGGGGTGGCGCGTCGACGCCGTGTGCACGGTCGACGGCCGCGCCGACATCGGCGTCGACCTGGAGGGCGTGCCGGTCGTCGGCCGGTTCGCCGACCTGGGCGAGCAGGTCCGCCGGGGCGGTTACCGGATCGTCGCGGTCACCGCCGACGCCTACTGGACCCCGCGCCGGCTCCAGCAGCTCGCGTGGGACCTGGAGGGCACCGGCACCGAGATGGTCGTCGCGCCCGCCCTGATGGACTTCGCCGGACCCCGGCTGCACGTCACCGGTGTGCTGGGGATGCCGCTGCTGCGCGTCAGCGAACCGTCGTTCACCGGCTTCCGCCGGGTGGTCAAGGCGACCGTGGACAAGGTCGGCGCGGCGCTGCTGGTCGCGGTGCTGGCGCCGGTGCTGCTGGCGGTCGCGGTGGCGATCATGGTCGACACCAGGGGACCGGTGCTCTACAAGCAGCGCCGGGTCGGCAAGGACGGCGTGCCGTTCACCATCCTCAAGTTCCGGACCATGGTCACCGGCGCGGACGCGCTGCGCGCCAAGCTCCAGGCGGTCAACGAGGGCGCGGGCGTGCTGTTCAAGATGCGCCGCGACCCCCGCGTCACCGCCGTCGGCCGGTTCCTGCGGCGCTACTCGGTGGACGAGCTGCCGCAGCTGTTCAACGTCCTCGCCGGCGCCATGTCGCTGGTCGGCCCCCGGCCGCCGCTGCCCGAGGAGAGCGCGAAGTACGGGCCCGACATGCGCCGGCGGCTGCTGGTCAGGCCGGGCCTGACCGGGTTGTGGCAGGTGTCCGGGCGCAGCGACCTGTCGTGGGAGGAGTCCGTGCGGCTCGACCTGCGGTACGTGGAGGACTGGTCGCTCGCGCTCGACGCGCTGATCTTGTGGAAGACCTTCCGCGCCGTCTTCGGCGGCCACGGCGCCTACTGATGACCGGCCGACGCACGTCTCCCGGCGGGGACGGCAAGGAAAAGAGGATCGAGATGGACCAGCCGATCGGCATCGCCGTCATCGGTGCGGGCTACTGGGGACCGAACCTGGTGCGCAACGCCCAGGCCACCCCCGGGCTGAAGTTGCGCTACCTGTGCGACCTGGACGTGGAACGGGCCCGGCGCGTGCTGGGTGACTACTCCACCGTCCGGGTGTCCGGCTCGCTGGACGACGTGCTCGCGGATCCCGCGGTCGACGCGGTCGCCATCGCCACCCCGGCCGCCACCCACCTGCCGGTGGCGCTGGCCGCGTTGCGGGCGGGCAAGCACGTGCTGGTGGAGAAGCCCCTGGCGGCGAACTACGCCGACGGCCTCGAACTGGTCCGCGAGGCCGAGGACCGGGGCCTCACGCTCATGCTCGACCACACCTTCGTCTACACGCCGACCGTGCAGCACCTGCGGCACCTGGTGCGCAGCGGCGAGGTCGGCACCGTGCAGTACCTCGACTCGGTGCGGGTCAACCTCGGCCTGGTCCAGCCGGACGTGGACGTGTTCTGGGACCTCGCGCCGCACGACCTGTCGATCTTCGACGCGATCCTGCCCGACGACGTGCGCGTCACGCGGGTCGCCGCGCACGGCTCGGACCCGATCGGCGCGGGCCGCGCGTGCGTCGGCCACCTGACGCTGGAGCTGTCCGACGGCGTGCTGGCCCACGTGCACGTGAACTGGCTGTCCCCGACCAAGATCCGCACCATGATCGTCGGCGGCTCCCGCCGCACGGTCGTGTGGGACGACGTGAACGCCGTGCAGCGCCTGTCGGTGCACGACCGGGGCGCGGACCGCATCGAGGACGACGAGGACCGCCGCCAGGCGATCATCTCCTACCGGCGCGGCGACACCGTCGCGCCCGCGCTGCCGGAGAAGGAGGCGCTGCGCGGGATGATGGCGGAGTTCGCCGCCTCGATCACCGAGAAGCGCGCGCCGCTCACCGACGGCTGGTCCGGCCTGCGCGTGCTCGCCACCCTGGAGGCCGCCTCCGCGAGCCTCGCCGCGGGCGGCGAGTTCGTCACCGTGGCGCGGGTCGAGCGGCCGGCACCGGTCGAGGACTTCGCCACCGCCGAGCTCGCCACCGCCTGACCCGCCGGG
>NZ_JBFAAX010000314.1:0-6727 GCF_040639995.1 Actinosynnema sp. NPDC023658
AGGGCGAGCCCGCCGGCCGCGAACGCCGCCGCGGTGACCGCGCCCAGGTGGCCGTCCAGCGTCGCGATCTCGGCCGGCGCGGCCCGGTCGGTGACGTCCCACAGCCGCGTGGTCCGGTCCTCACCGCCCACGGCCAGCACCCGCCCGGCCGCGTCGAGCGCCAGCGCGTGCACGTCCCCGGTGTGCCGCACGGCACCGTCCTGCCGGGCGGGCCCCAACGCCGGCACGTGCCCCGCGGTGGCAGCCTGCGAGTCGGGGTCCCGCGGGTCGGCCGTCCGCCACAGCCGCACCACCCGGTCCTCCCCCGCCGTGACGAGCACCCGACCGCCGACCCCGACCGCGAGCGCGGTGATCGCGCCGACGCCGTCGACCAGGACACCGGACGCGCCGGTGACCAGGTCGACCGCGTGCACCCGGTCCCCGGACACGACCGCCACCACGTGCCCGGCGAGGAACGCCACCGGCCCGGACGTCCCGGTCGGCGGCAGCGGCACCGGATCGCCGCCGACCAGGTCCCACGCCAGGGCCGAGCTGCCGCCGGTCGCCCCGGCCACGAGGTGCCGGGCGTCGGGCGAGAACGCCAGGGACAGCACCACGCCGGTCGACCGACCGCGCAGCCGGTGCACGAGCTCGGCCCGGCGCGGGTCGGCCACCCGCCACACCGCGACGTCCGACCCGGACGCGCCGGCGAGCCACGTGCCGTCGGCGCTGAACGCCAGCACCGACAGGTCGGCCTGCCCGGTCAGCACGGCGACGTGCCGGGGTCGGTGCGGGTCGCTGATGTCCACCAGCCGCACCTCCTGCGTCCTGGTGTCGTCCACGACGGCCAGCAGCGTGCCGGTCGGGCTGACCGCGCTCGTGCGCACCGCGCCGATCGTGGTCGCGTACGGCTCCGCGAACGCGCCAAGCACCGCGTCCTGCGTCTCCGGCATCGACGCCAACCGGTACGCGGCCAGGGTGAGCTGCAACGACAGCGCCGGGTCGGTGTCGCGCAGCGCGGCGGCCTGGGCGATCACCTTGTGCGCCAACGCGATGTTGCGCTGCTCGGTCGCGGAGCGCTCGGCGCGGAACGCGTACACGATCGCGCTGGAGGTCAACAGCAGCAGCACGGCCATCAGCGACACCAGCTGCCGCAGCCTGCGGGTGCGCCGGTGCTCGGCCGCGCGCACCGCGTCGTCCGCGGTGACACTGGCCTCCAGGAACCGGAGCTCACCCGGGGTGAGCGCGGGCCGGCGGGTGTCGTCCGCCCACTCCCGCACCAGCGCGAGCCGGGTGCCCCGGTAGAGCGCGTCGGGGTCGCGGTCCAGCGCCTCCCAGGTGTGCGCGGCCTCGGTCAGCATCCGCTGCACCCGCAGGCCGGCCCGGTCCTCCGCGATCCAGCCGCGCAGCCGCGGCCAGTTGCGGATCAACGCCTCGTGCGCCAGCTCGACCGTCTCGCGGTCCAGCACCACCAGCCGGGCCTGCGCCAACGCGGTCAGCACCGCCCGGCCGTCGCCCTCGGCGTGGTGGTCGACCTCGGCACGGGCCACCCGCCGCTTGGTGTCCTCGGTGCCCTCACCGACCGCGATCAGCCGCAGGAACACCTGCTTGGCGATCGCCTGCCGCTCCGGGCTCATGCTCGCGTGGACGTGCTCGGCGCTGCGCGCGATCGAGTGCTCGATCCCGCCGACCTCTTCGTAGCCCGCCAGGGTCAACGCGACACCGCGCCGCCGGTGCCACGTCTCCAGCAACGCGTGCGACACCAGCGGCAGCACCGCGGGCTGACCCGCCGCGTCCGCCACCAGCCGCGTGACCAGCGCCGTCTCCACCTTGCAGCCGACCGCGACGGCGGGCGACACGATCGCCTCGCGCAGCTCGTCCGCCGACATGGGCCCGACCAGCACCTGCCCGCCGCGCAGCGCCTCCACCAGCTCGGGGTACCGCCCGCAGTGGCCGAGGAAGTCGGCCCGCACGCCCAGCACCACCCGCGTGCGGCTGGTCGGCGCGGACGCGGCGGCGGTCAGCGCGGAGATGAACGCGGCCCGTTCGGCCGGCTCCCCGCACAGCGTGAAGACCTCCTCGAACTGGTCCACCACGAGCAGCAGGTCGTCGTCGCCCCCGACGAGCGCCTGCCGCACCCGCAGGTGCAGGTTCTCCGGGTAGGCGGCGAACTCTGCGGCGAGCGCCCCGGCGTCCTTGCCGCTGAACGCGGCGATCCGCACCGCCAGCTCCTCCAGCGGCCGGGGGCCGGGCGTGAGCACGACCGCGGGCCGACCGGAGGTCGCCACGAGACCGGCCCGCAGCACCGACGACTTGCCGCAGCCGGACGCGCCGAACACGCCCGCGAACCGGCGTCGCGCGACGAGGCCCACCAGTTCGCGCACCACGCGGTCGCGGCCGAAGAACCGGTCCGCGTCCCGCACCTGGAACGCCGCCAGCCCGGTGTACGGGGCCTCGGTGGTCCGCGCCGGGGTGCGCGGGTTGGCGGCGGCGAGCCGTTCGGCCAGCTCGCGCCAGCGCGACTCCCACGCCACGACGTCACCGCCGCAGGCCCGCACGTACGCCACCGTCACCGCGAGGCTGGGCAGCCGCCGCCCGTTCGCCGCCTCCGACAGGGCCGCCGCCGAGTAGTGCGCGTCCCGGGCGAGCCGCCGGTAGGTGGGGCTGCCCGCGCGCTCCCGCAGGGCGCGCAGGTCGTCGGCGAACTCACCGAGATCACGGCTGTCCGCCCGCAACGGGCTTTCCGGCCTCGCCATCGCGTCGCCCCCTCCGACGAGGGCGATTGTTCAGAAAAGCCTGTTCAGCGTCCACGCGCTGACACTGAACAACCCGACTGCCGTAGGAATGCGGTGGGACCGGGGAGGGTCCCGCAGGGGGGAGGGGCGCTTGGTGGGGCCGGGGCTACCACCTCGCGCCTGCCCCCGGGTCACAGCCCGACGGCCTTGTAGAGCGAGCCGACTTCCTGGCGGTTGAGGACCCGCATCGAGCCGGGGCGCTGGTTGCCCAGGCGCACGTCCCCGACGGCGGTGCGGACCAGGTGCTCCACCGGGTGACCGACGTGGTCGAGCAGGCGGCGCACGATGTGCTTGCGGCCCTCGTGCAGGACCACCTCGACCAGGGCCTTGCCCGGCATCGAGGAGATCATCTTGAACGAGTCGACCTGGATCGGGCCGTCCTCCAGCTCGACACCGGCGCGCAGGCGCTTGCCGAGGTCCTTCGGGATCGGGCCCGGCACCTCGGCCAGGTAGGTCTTGGTGATCTCGTAGGACGGGTGCATCAGCCGGTGCGCCAGGTCGCCGTCGTTGGTCAGCAGCAGCAGGCCCTCGGTGTCGGCGTCCAGCCTGCCGACGTGGAACAGGCGCTCCTTGCGGTTGTGCAGGTAGTCACCGACGCACGGGCGGTGCGCGTCGTCGTGCATCGTGGACAGCACACCGCGGGGCTTGTTGAACGCGATGGTGATCACGTCTTCCTTAAGCACCACGCGCACGCCGTCGACGTGCACGACCGCGGTCTCCGGGTCGATGCGCCGGCCCTGCTCGCGGACCACCTCGCCGTCGACCTGGACGCGGCCGAGTTCGATCAGCTCCTCGGCGACCCGCCGTGAGGCGATGCCCGCCTTGGCGAGCACCTTCTGGAGCCGGATCCCCTCGGGGTGGGCCTGGTCAGACATCGTCGATCGCATCCACTTCGGGCAGCAGGGGAGCGATCGGCGGCAGGTCGCCAAGCGACGACAGCCCCAACCGCTCCAGGAACAGTTCGGTCGTGCGGTAAAGGATGCCACCCGTGTCGGAATCCGTGCCCGTCTCCGCGATCAGGCCGCGGGCGACGAGCGTGCGGATGACCCCGTCGACGTTCACGCCGCGCACCGCCGCGATCCGGGCCCTGGTCACGGGCTGCCGGTAGGCGATGACCGCGAGTGTCTCCAGCGCGGCCCGGGTGAGCTTGGCGCGCTGCCCGTCGAGCAGCAGCTTCTCCACGAATGGCGCGAAGCGGTCCCTCGTGTAGAACCGCCAGCCGTCGCCGATTCTACGCAGGTCGATGCCGCTGCCCTGCTCGGTGTACCGGGCGGCCAGCCGGTGGAGGGCGGCGGTGACCCGCTTCACGGACTGTTCGAGGACTCCGGCGAGCTGCTCCTCCGCGATCGGCGTGTCCACGACGAGCAGGATCGACTCCAGCGCGCCCTCGAACTCGGTGTCGTCGGACAGGTCGGGCAGTCCCCCGGCCTCCTCGTCCGCCACCGGCTCGGGCTCCGGCACCGCCGCGGGCCCGGTCACCTCGGGCGCGGCCTGGTCGGTCACCGGCCCGGTCGGTGCGGCGTCCTCGGCCGGCGCGGCCTGCTCGGTCACCGCCGGCCCTCCGTCGCCGGTCGGCCCGCCGTACCCCACCACCTCGGGCTCGGGTTCGGGGCCGGTCGGTCGGTGGTCGCTCACCCGTACTCCTCGTCCTCGTCGCGGGCCTGCGCCTGCGCCTCCTCGACCGTGCCGCCGACCCACGTGATGCGCAGCTCGCCCAGCGGGTCCGGCTGCTCGAAGGCCAGCGACCGCTCCCGGTACAGCTCCAGCAGCGCCAGGAACCGCGCGACGACCTCCATCGTCTCCGTGCACTCCGCGATCAGCTCCGCGAACGTCGCCGTGCCGGCCTCCGCCAGCCGGGCGCGCAGCATGTCGGCGTGCTCGCGCACCGACACCCGGTGCTGGTGGATGTGCGACGTCGACACCGTGGGCGGCGGTTTGGGCCGGAACACGACCGCGGCGATCTCCGCGAACCGCCGGGCGTCCACGCCGAGCATGACCTCGGGCATCAGCCCCTCGTACCGGACCTCCAACGCCACCGACCGCGGGTAGCGCCGGTACGCGCCCCGCTCCAGCTCCGCGAACAGCGCCGCGACCTGCTTGTACGCCCGGTACTGCAGCAGCCGCGCGAACAGCAGGTCCCGCGCCTCCAGCAGCGCCAGGTCCTCTTCGTCCTCCACGTCGCCCGCGGGCAGCAGGCGGGCGGCCTTGAGGTCGAGCAGGGTCGCCGCGATGACCAGGAACTCGGTCGTCTCGTCCAGGTCCCACTGGTCGCCCAGCGCCCGGATGTAGGCGATGAAGTCGTCGGTGACGGTGTGCAGCGCCACCTCGGTGACGTCGAGCGTGTGCTGCGAGATCAGTTGCAGCAGCAGGTCGAACGGCCCCTCGAAGTTGGTCAGCTTGACCTTGAACCGACCGTCGTCGGGCGGCCCCGCCTCGACCGGCACGGACTCGACCGCCACCGCCTCGACGGGCGCCGGTTCGACGAGGGCCGACTCGACCACCCCCGGCAGGACCGACGCGGGCACTTCGGGTTCGGTCCGGGGTGCGTCACCGCTCACTGCTCGCGCAACCTGCGCACCAGCAGCGAGTCCTCGCCGTGGCCTTCGAGGTCGTCCAGCACGATCGCGATGGCCTCGCGGACCACGCGTCCCCGGTCGACCGCCAGGCCGTGCTCGCCGCGCAACGCCAGCCGCGCGTGCTCCAGCGCCAGCAGCTCCTCGTCCGACACGTACACGGTGATCTTCGTCGAGTGCTTCTGCCGCCCGGTGCCGCGCCGAGGTGTCGTCGACTCCTGCGGGGGCACGTCGGGTGCGGCGGAGCTCGTCGTGAGGCGGAACAGCTCGGACGCGCCCGGCAGTGATGGGCGTCGGGTCACCGGGCGATCACCTCGCGCGCCAGCGCGCGGTACGCCTTCGCGCCCGCCGAGCGCGGAGCCCAGCGGGTGATCGGCTCGCCGGCGACGGTCGTCTCCGGGAACCGGACGGTGCGGTTGATCACCGTGTCGAACACGACGTCCCCGAACGCCTCGACCACGCGCGCCATCACCTCGCGGGAGTGCAGCGTGCGCGGGTCGTACATGGTGGCGAGGATGCCGGTGATCTCCAGCTTCGGGTTCAACCGCTCCCTGACCTTCTCGATGGTGTCTATCAGCAGGGCGACCCCGCGCAGGCTGAAGAACTCGCACTCCAGCGGGATGAGGACGCCGTCAGCCGCCGCGAGGGCGTTGACCGTGAGCAGGCCGAGCGACGGCTGGCAGTCCACCAGCACGTAGTCGTAGTGCTCTATCACCGGCCGCAGCGTGCGGACCAGCGTGTGCTCGCGCCCCACCTCGGACACCAGCTGGATCTCCGCGGCGGACAGGTCGATGTTGCTGGGCAGCAGGTCCATGCCCTCGACCGGGGTGCGCATGATCACGTCCGCGACGCCGACGTTCCGCTCCATGATCACGTTGTAGATCGTCTGGTCGAGCTGGTGCGGGTGCACGCCGAGGCCGACCGACAGCGCGCCCTGCGGGTCGAAGTCGACCAGCAGCACCCGCCTGCCGTACTCGCTCAGCGCCGCGCCGAGGTTGATCGTGGACGTGGTCTTGCCGACCCCGCCCTTCTGGTTGCAGACCGCGAGGATCTTCGCCGGGCCGTGCCGCGCGATCAGCGGCGGGTCCGCGACGAAGCGCAACGGGCGGCCCGTCGGCCCGATGTCGCCCGCGACCTGCTCGGTGGCGTCTTCGTCCGCGGGTGCGGCGTGCGGGGCGAGGCTCAGCTCGACCGAGGCGCGCGGCACACCGGACGGTTGCGGGGGCGGCGGGGGTGCTCCCCACGGCCGGGCCGCGTGTTCCGGTGTCGACATCGCCTTCCCGATTCCTAGTCCTCTGCCTGGGCGCAGCCTAGGCACACCGAGGGCCACCAGCAACGCGCCCCGCCGAAGGACGCGCCGAGAACGATTGCGCGCCCTTC
>NZ_JBFAAX010000315.1:0-6711 GCF_040639995.1 Actinosynnema sp. NPDC023658
CGCACCACGTCATCCCCCGGTGTGATCCGACGTGCAGCGGGGCGCGCTCGTCCACGGTCGGGTGACACCCGATGAGGCGTCCAGGGCATGATCTGCGCCCATGGCGTCTCCCGCAGCCGGTGGCCCTCACACGTCCGCGACGACACGCGACAGCATCGTGGCCTGCGGCGTCTACGTCGACGGCCTCCGACAGCCCGGGCACCGCTCACCGGCCGAGGCGGTCGCCGAGGTCCGCGCCCTGGGCCGGGGGTTCGTGTGGATCGGGCTGTTCGCCCCCGACCGGGGCGGGATCCGCGACGTCGCGGAAGCCGTCGCGCTGCCCGGACCGGCCGTCGAGGACGCGGTGCGCGCACATCAGCGACCGAAGCTGGAACGCTATGAGGGCGACCTGTTCGTGGTGCTCAAGACGGTCGGCTACGTCGAGCACGAGTCACCTACCACCGCCAACGAGATCGTCGAGTCCGGCGAGGTCATGGTGTTCCTCGGCGCCGACCACGTCGTCACCGTCCGCCACGGGCACCACTCCGGCCTCGCCGGCCTGCGTGAGGAGCTGGAGCGACAGCCCGAACGGCTCGCCACCGCTCCCGCGGTGGTGCTGCACGCCATCGCCGGCCACGTCGTCGACGGTTACCTCGACGTGGTCGACGCCGTCCAGAACGACATCGACCTCGTCGAGACCGCCGTCTTCGCCCCGCGCAGCGAGATCGGCGTCGAGCAGCTCTACCTGGTCAAACGGGAGATCGTGGAGCTCAAGCGCGCCATCATCCCCCTGGCCGGCCCGCTGCGCGACCTCGGCGACGAGTCCGACCCCCTCGTCCCCGACACGGTCCGCTCCTACTTCCGCAACGTCGAAGGTCACCTCACCGCCGCGGCCGAACGCGTCGCCGGCCACGACGAACTGCTCACCACCCTGGTCAACGCCACCCTGGCCAAGGTCTCCCTCCAGCAGAACGACGACATGCGCAGGATCTCGGCCTGGGTCGCCATCGTCGCCGTGCCCACCATGGTCTTCGGCAACTACGGCATGAACTTCGACCACATGTCCGAACTGCGCTGGACGTACGGCTATCCCCTGGTGCTGTCGATCACCTTCACCGCCTGCTTCGTCCTGTACCGCATCTTCAAACGCAACCGCTGGCTCTGACGCCCCAGGAGGCCAACGTGCCGCGCAGACCCACCTTCCGCGTCGCCGTCTGCCCGCTCGCCTGGCCCACCCCCATCACCATGCGGATCAGCCTCGGCATGGGTTCCGCCCCGGTCGAGGGCGGCAACGCGCCCTGACGCACGGCCGGCGACCACGCCGCCTTCCCGAACTGCTTGTGCTGCGGCACGAGAACGCGGTCCTCCGCTGGCAACTCGCGGGTCCGGTCGGCTACGAGCCCTCGGACCGGTTCTGGTTCGCCGCCCTATCCGGGTCGCTGGATCGTCGGCGGTGGCGGGAGGTCTTCCCGGTCACGACGGCACCCTGCTCGCCTGGCACCGCAGACTCGTGGCCCGCAAGTGGCGGCATTCCGCACGTCGACGCACCGAGCGTCCACCGACACGAGCGGCGATCGAGTCGCTCGTACTGCGGCTTGCCAGGGGAATCCACAGTGGGGCCATCGGCGGATCCAGGGCGAACCGGCCGGTCTCGGCCACCGCATCGCCGCCCCGGCGGTCTGGCGGATCCTGCACGAAGCGGGCATCGACCCGGCACCACGCCACACCGAACCCACCTGGCGACAGTTCCCCAACGCCCAGGTCCAGGGCATCATCGCAGCGGATTTCCCCCACCTCGACACCGTGCACGGATACCCCTCGATGTACTAGAAAAAGCAGTGGCTCACGAATTACTGGCCAACCGCATCGGTCGGCTCCGATTGGATATATCCCCTGAAGCGACAGATCGACTGTTGGAATATTGTGGCGGCCTTCCATTAGCTTTGAGTATTGTTGCCGGACAGGCTCAGATGCATCCGGATTTCCCGGTGGCAATGCTGGCGGGGGCGTCGCCGGTGGGCTGGTTGAGCGCGTCGAGGACACGGTGGGCCCGTTGGGGCGGGGTGTGGTCGGGGTCGATTTCGTCGAGCCCGTCCAGGACGGGCAGCACCCAGCCGTCGGCGACCAGCTCGCGGGCGATCGAGGGTTGAACCCCGTAGGCTCCGCTCAGTTGTCCGGTGATCCAGGCTTCGAGCCGTTCGTGCAATACCGACGGGGTGCAGGGCTGCTCGGGCAGTGTGAAGGAGGACAGGCTCAACCGCACCGGCACCCGCACGCGTGCGGTCGGGGTGTGGTCCAGGGTGGCGCGGGCATCGGCGGCCAGGTCCAGCAGCAGTCGTAGCGCGAGGACGGTCTTGCCCGCACCGGGTTCGCCCAGCACCACCAACCGGCCCAGCTCCAACGACCGGTAGTAGACGGCGACGTCGTCCAGGCTTCCCGAGGCGCTGCCGCCGTCGTCGCGCCACCACACCTCGGCCGCCTCCGGCGCGACGAACCCCACGTCGGCGGGGCGGGCCCGGCCGGTGTCGCCCAACAGGCGCGCCAGGGTTGCTGCCTCGCCCTTGACCACCGCGCGCAGCAGGTCCCGCGCCGCTGGCACCAGGACCGCTAGCTCGTCGGTCCGCAGCCGTGACCGCCACGCCACGAACAGCGACACGGTCCCGACCACCAGACTGAAACCGCTTACCGGCAGGGCCAGCACGTTGGCGATACCGGCGCCGTCGTCCTCATCGGTCCTGCCCATTAACCACGTGGTCGGCCACACCGTGCCGACCAGCACCGACACCACACCGAACGCAGCCCACGCCCGCGCTCTGGCCGACCACGTTCGAGACCCCATCCGGGCATCCTGGTCCATGGGCCGTCTCGACGTGCACCAGACCCGCGTCACCGGTCCGAGTACGACAAGGACCGGAATAGGCAGAACGATTGCGCCCGGTCATCACAAGACGCTGAAACCGCCACGTAGCCCCTTGGACGACGTCTCACGTCGTGAGTGTGGCGAGTCGTTGGAAGCAGGACAACGCTGCGGCGAGGGTGAGGAGGTCGCAGTTGTTGTCGGCGTGGCGTTCGTAGCGGATGGCCAGGCGGCGGTAGCCGGTCAGCCACGAGATCCTGCGTTCGACGACCCAGCGGTACGACGCCGGCATCGACCCGGCACCACGCCGCACCGGCCCGACCTGGCGGCAGTTCCTCATCCCCCAGGCCCAGGGCATCATCGCGGCAGACTTCCTCCACCTCGACACCGTGCTCGGCACGCCTCTACGCCCTGGCGTTCCTCGAACACGGCACCCGACGCCTGCACATCACCGGCGTCACCGCCCACCCAACCTGGACATGGACCGTGCAGAAGGACAGGAACCTCACCGCCCGCATGGAGTCCCTGCGCTTCCTTCTCCGGGGCCGCGATGGCAAGTACGGCCAGACGTTCGACACCGTCTTCCAGAGCGACGACCTGCGCGTGATCAAAAGCGCGCCGCAGGCGCCCCGGATGAACACCCACTGCGAACGGGTCACCGGCACTATCCGACGCGAACTCCTCGACCATATCCTGATGCTGAGCGAGACCCACGCACGCCAGGTCCTCACGACCTACGAAAACCACTACAACCGATACCACCCCACCAGGCCCGAGACCAGCTACCGCCCGAGACTCAACGGAATTCTCCCGCGGTACACGACCTGGACACCGACAGACTGCTCCACACCCGCGTCCTCGACGGGCTCATCAACGAGTACAGACGCACCGCTTGACCAGCAGCGATGACTTTTCGAGCGGCACAGGGTACGGCAACGGCCTCATCGTCTACCTCATCCTCGAACAACAGAAACGCATCGTCGTCGAACGCGTCCTCTGGCTTGAAGACCTCGGCTGACCACCACACCGCAGAAGGTTCACGGTCGTGGTCACAATACCTGGCGACAACAGCGCAGTTTAATCAACACTGAAACTATAGAGTCCACTCACACCGAGTCGCGCTGTACCGCTCGGCAAGTCATCGAGCTGCCGTCGACACGCCGCCGGCCAGTCCTTGACGGCCTGATCGACGAGTACAAACCCACAGCCTCGTAACCGCAGGTCAAGCCACGTGGCCGACTTCTGGCACCCCACAGGATCCGCAGCTGCCGCCGTGAACTCCTCGACCGAACGCCGATCTGGAACCAACAGAACCTGGTTCACGTGCTGCGCGAGTACGAGCACTTCTACAACACCCACCGGCCCCACCAAGGCATCGCCAACGCCCGACCACTACAACCACTGCCACAGCCAGCCCTCGATCGAGCACCCCTCACCCACCTCGACATCCGCCGACGGCAACGACTGGGCGGCATCCTCAACGAGTACCACCACGCCGCCTGACCTGCACGGACGACATTTTCGGCAAGCACGAGGCCAGTCGGAGCAGCACAGTCGGTCATCATGCCGTGTCAGCGGCCAGCGCTGTGGACCTGCGGCCGCACCCACAAGCACCTCGGCCCTTCAAGCTACGCACGGCTTCAACCTGCATGGATGGAGTTATCGGCAGGCACAGCGTAAGGAACGGCCGCATCCCGGTGCGCAGTTGCGGTTCACCGATGCCGACGGCCTGCGGCTGACCGCTTTCGCCACCAACACCGCTCGCGGGCAGTTGGCCGATCTGGAGTTGCGGCACCGCCGTCGGGCACGCGCGGAGGACCGCATCCGCGCCGCGAAGGCCATCGGACTGACCAATCTGCCCCTGCACGGCTTCGCCCACAACAGGATCTGGGTCGCGATCGTCGCCCTCGCGCTGGACCTCACCGCCTGGACCCAGATGCTCGCCCTGACCGGTCACCAAGCCCGGCGCTGGGAAACCCAAACGCCTGCGGCTGCGCCTGTTCTCCATCGCCGGACGCCTCGCCCGCCACGCCCGGCAAGTCCACCTCCGCCTGTCCGCCCACGCACCCTGGGCCGAACTCGTCGTGACCGGTCACCAGCGCCTCCACGACCTACCCCGACTGGCCTGACCAGCCACAACCTATTCCTACGAGCGATCAGCATCCACACCGGGCAGTGGAACCCGGCGGCAACCCACCCGACAACGGGCCACCTCGACCACCCCGAACACCGAAAGGAGAACCCGCAACAGCCACCGGCCAGGACCTCAAGCCAGGCCGTCAGCCACGTGAAAGATCCGGGCTAACCCGCAGGTCAGATCACGTGGCGGACTTTTGGCACCCGCAAGTGCTTAATCACCCTCATGAATCGCTCGGCAAATCCCACACGTCGAGTATCTCAATAAAGTCCCGCGTACGGACTACAAAATGTAGAGTTCCCAGTTCGGACGACAGTAGCTCGTCAACGACTCGACGAGCTTCATTCGAGCCGGTTCCACCGACTACAGGCCAGACATGCATGCCCGTGCCGACATTTCCGAATTCGTCAATTAGGATTGCACTGTCGGGAGACGAGAGCTTCCGGACCGCGAAGATCCTATCGTCCAGGCCCGACGTCTCAAGCCGCTCGGCGAGCAGCGTGAAGTACCAACAGTCGGGCAGGCCTTCGCGCCGCAAGATACCTTCCAACGGCCCGTCGCGCCAACCAATAAGGATCAGAACCTCAAGCGGCCCGGAAGATCCATTCATAAATTCTCGGGTTCCAGTCATCTCCCCCGCCCGAAAGCCTGGTTGAACAGCTTCTGAACTCCCGTGTCCACAGGTTTCGGGAGAATCAATGTGTGATGCATGGGAAGTTTCCGCGTGGGCGTGAATATCAGCGAGAATCCCGCACCCTCCAACTGCGCCTTCGTTGCCAGCGAAGCACCCTCAACTGGACCGTCGACTGCTCGCACTGAAACTCCATGACCGAATGACTTCGGATTGCCCTCTGCCATTCGCGCCTGGTCCGCAAGCCTCCCTGTGCTCTCCTTACTGGTTCCGAGTCTTGCGAATACCTGGTCATCAGCGCATGTGCAAGGCTGACCGAACTCGGGACCACCATTTCCACAGTTGTGCACGAGGACTGGTGTCGACCCCGCCAGCACATAGTACGTGTGGATGTCGGCAACGGTAAGGTTGTGCACCCTCTGACGAGCGGTACGATCGACTGTCGCGATGACCTGGACATAGGTTCCAACCGAGGTACGCAGCCAGGTCCCGGACAGCAAGTCCTTAGCCTCTACCCAGCGGCGCTCGGCCTGGATCCAGAAGGGGTGGCCGTCGGTAGCTACAGTCTGGGCGGTAGCGGTACCCGCCATGCCGTCGGTATCGACGGTGATGGTGACCAATCGCTTGTCGCCTTCACCGGCGATAAGGCGCTCGACCGGCTTAGCTTCAGTGCGACCGGTTTCCGGGTCGGTTGCCAGGACCAGGTCGCCGACCTCGATCTCGTCGATCGGCTGTTGGGTGCCGTCGGCCATCAGGACCGGAGTTCCCGCGATGAAGCTGTTGGTGGTGCAACTCTTGGACGGCGCAATCTTCGCCGGAGCCGGCGCCGGAGCCGGAGCCGGTTTAGCAGCAGGTGGTGGGTTGGCCGGGGCCGGGTCGCTTGCACGGGTGCCACCGGATGGTGTGGCGTCGGTGCCCGTTCTGGTGGTGGCTCCGGCGACCTCGTCGCCGGACTTCGTGGCCGCGGCGGCTACTTCATCGGAGGCCTTGACCGCGCCCTTGACCGCGTCGGCGCCCTTGACTGCGAGCTTGGCGCCGGTGGCGGCGTAGCCGGCGAAGGGGTCCTATCTGATCGCCGTGCGCGGCAGATCCGTCACCAGCCACCGC
>NZ_JBFAAX010000316.1:0-6645 GCF_040639995.1 Actinosynnema sp. NPDC023658
CACCCCCCGCACACACCAACAGCGAGGCGGTTCCGGTACACCCGGCCCCCCCCCACCCCCCCACGCCCGCGCCCCGCCCCCGGGCCCCGGCACCGCCTCGCGCTCGTGCCGCGTGCCGCGGTCAGTTCAGCTGGACCCGCAGGACGCGGCTCCTGGAGTTGTTCGGCGTGCTGTCCCCGTCGTCGCTGGTGGTCAGCCACAGGCTGCCGTCCGGCGCGGGCTCGACCGTGCGCAGCCGGCCGTACGTGCCCTGGAAGTGGGTCGTCTCCGAGCCGACCGACGTGCCGCTGATCACCAGCCGGTACAGCCTGCTGCCGCGCAGCGTGGCCAGGTAGAGGGCGTTGTTGACGATGGCGATGCCGCTGGGCGAGGCGTTGGCCGTGCTCCAGGTCCGCTTCGGCGCGACGTAGCCCGAGCAGCTGCCGGACGTGCCCTCGCACGAGGGCCAGCCGTAGTTGCCGCCGCGCTGGGACAGGTTCAGCTCGTCCATGACCGTGTTGCCCAGCTCGGCCTGCCACAGCCTGCCCTGGCCGTCGAACGCCAGGCCCTGCACGTTGCGGTGGCCGTAGGTCCACACGTACCGGGCGTTGCCGCCGTTGCCGTAGAACGGGTTGTCGGTGGGCGCGGAGCCGTCGGGGTTGAGCCGCAGCACCTTGCCGCCCAGGCTGGACAGGTCCTGTGCCGTGTTGCCGTTCTGCCCGTCGCCGGTGCCCGCGTACAGCTTGCCGTCCGGCCCGAACCGCAGCCGGCCGCCGTTGTGGTAGCGGTTGCGCGGGATGCCGGTCAGCAGCACCTGCACCGAGCCGGTCACCAGCGCGTTGCCCTCGACCTTGATCCGCACGATCCGGTTGTCGTTCGCGGTCGTGTGGTAGAGGTACAGGTAGTGGTCGGTCGCGAAGTCCGGCGACACCTGGAGGCCGAGCAGGCCGCCCTCACCGTTGGTGGTGGCGACGTTCGGCACCGTGCCCAGGGTGGTCCTCGCCCCGGACGGCGACAGCTTGACCACGTCGAACGCGTCGCGCCGGGTGTAGACGCCGGAGCCGTCGGGCAGGAAGTCCAGGCCCCACGGCACGTCGCTGTCCTGCGCCAGCTCCGTCACCGCGCCGACCTGGTCGCCGCCGGACGACGTGGTGGCGCTGACCCCGGTGCTCTGGTCGGACACGTTGCCCACCGCGTCGAACGCGCGGACGGTGAACAGGTACGAGGTGTTCGGGCTGCGCCCGCCGACGGTGGCCGACGTGCCGGTGGCGTCGGCGGCCTTGGCGCCGCCCGCGAGGACCTCGTAGCGGGTCACGCCGATGTTGTCGGTGGACGGGTTCCAGGTCAGCGACACGGAGTTGGCCGTGACGCCGGTGACGCGCAGGTTCGTCGGCGGGGTGGGCCTCTCCGAGTCGGACTGCGCGGGCGGCGTGCGCACCTCGACGTTGTTGCTGGCCTGGGAGATGTTGCCGGCGGCGTCCTTGGCGTTGACGTAGAAGGTGAAGGCGCCGTTGGGGTTCAGGCCGGTGATCGTGGTGGACGTGCCGGTGACGGCCTTGAGGAACTGGCCGGACCGGTAGACCTCGTAGGACGTCACGCCGACGTCGTCGGTCGCCCGGTCCCAGGCGAGGTCGACCGACGTGGGCGTCACGTTGGCCGAGCGCAGGCCGGTCGGCGCGGACGGCGGCGTGGTGTCCGCCTGACCGGCCTCGCCGAACACCTGGAACTCCTGCAACGAGTAGCCGTTGGCGGTCGACGTGCGGCAGCGCGTGGTGCCGTACACGCGGACGTACCGCCCCCGTGCGCTCACCGCGAGGTCTTCGACGCCGCCCTGGCCGTTGGCGGTGCTGTACGCGCTCGTCCACGTCGTGCCGTCGGTGGACGCCTCGACGCGGTAGGCGCGGGCGCAGGAGAGGTCCCACTGGAGCCGGACCCTGCTGATGGTCGCGGTGGCGCCGAGGTCGACCTGGAGCCAGGACGGGTCCACACCGCCCTGGCTGGCCCAGCGGGTGGACGAGTTGCCGTCCACGGCCAGGGCCGCCGCGTAGCTCGCGCCCCCCGAGGAGGAGGCGACCGCCGGTTTGCCCTGCGAGAGCAGGACGGGTGCCGCGCTCGCGGGCGCGGCGGACACCAGGGCGCTCGCCACCACCGCGAGCGACGTGGCGAGGGTGCCGAGCGAGGTCGACAACCGCCGGGTACGGGGTGCCACAGGAGCCTCCACAGTCGTTGACAACTCCCCCGGGTGGCCCGGGGGACGGTGACGGCGGCGGGAGCGGCGGCGGGTGCGGACGTCGGGCGGGCGGGTTGTGAGCGGCTTTGCGCAAGTGTTTGACCGTCGGGCCGGTCGCGTGTAGTCATCCTTCTGTCACCGGAAACGGTAAGGGCTTTCCCAGCGAGCGTCCAGTCGTGTCACCGGTTCGGAGAAAAGGGGGCGAATGCGCCTGACGACGCGGTTCCGCCTGTCCGCAGTGATCCTCCCCGCGGTGCTGGTGGTGGCCGCCTGCGGCGCACCGACCGGCCCCGCCGCGCAGACGTTCGGCTCCGTGCCGGACAGACCGTCCGCCCCGGTCGAGCTGAACGTCCTGGACGTCGCGGGGAACCTCCAGCTGACCCAGGGCATGATCGACGAGTTCGTCGCGGCGAACCCGGACGTCATCGGCAAGGTGAACTACTCCAAGGCGACCGCGCCGGACATGCCGGGCAAGCTCAAGGCCGAGCAGAACGCGGGCCGGTCGCAGACCCACCTGGTGCTCACCGGCACGGACGGCCTGGCCGCGGTGATCGACCAGGGGCTCGCGCTGCGGCTGCTGCCCGACCAGGAGGCCAGGTTCCCCGGCCTGCGGGACGCCTACCTGCCCTCCGCCGCCGCGATGCAGGAGTTGGCGCAGGGACAGGGGATCACGGTCACCTACTACCCCGCCGGCCCGTTGCTGGAGTACGACCCGGGCAAGGTCGCGACACCGCCGCGCACCACCGACGAGCTGCTGGCGTGGGCGAAGGCGAACCCCGGCAAGTTCCAGTACGCCGTGCCCGCGAACTCCGGTCCCGGTCGGACGTTCCTGATGGGACTGCCCTACATCCTGGGTGACCAGGACCCGAAGGACCCGGAGAACGGGTGGGCGAAGACCTGGGCCTTCCTCGCGGAACTGGGCCAGTACGTCGACTACTACCCGTCCGGCACCACCGAGACCATGAAGAACCTGGCCGACGGCACCTCGACCGTCGTGGCCACCACGACCGGGTGGGACATCAACCCGCGCGTGCTGGGCACCGTGCCGGCCGGGATGAGGATCGCGACGCTGGAGGGCTTCCACTGGGTGACCGACGCGCACTACGCGGTCGTGCCCAAGGGCGTGTCGCAGGACGTCATGGCGGCGGACCTGGCGCTGATCAAGTGGATGCTCGACCCGAAGCAGCAGGCGAAGGCCTACGACAAGGGCTACTTCTACCCCGGTCCGGCGGTCGAGGGCGTCACGCTCGACATGGCGCCGCAGGAGTCGCGGGACGCGATCAGGCAGTACGGGCGGCCCGAGTACGACGACCTGATCGCCGGCACGCCGCAGGAGACGTCGCTGCCGGCCACCGCGCAGGTGAAGGCGTTCCGGAAGTGGGAACGCGAGATCGGCAGCGGGAAGACCCGGAAATGAGTGACCGGTTCACCGAGCTGCACATCGACGGCGTGCGGCGCGTCTTCGGCGAGCACGTCGCGCTGGAGGGCCTGGACCTCACCATCAAGGGCGGCGAGTTCGTGGCGCTGCTCGGCCCGTCCGGCTGCGGCAAGTCGACCGCGCTGAACTGCCTGGCCGGGCTGCTGCCGCTCAGCGGCGGTCGGATCGTGCTGGACGGCGAGCGCATCGACCGGCTGCCGCCGGAGAAGCGCGGCTTCGGCATGGTGTTCCAGAACTACGCGCTGTTCCCGCACATGAGCGTGCGGCGCAACATCGCGTTCGGACTGGCCATGCGGAAGGTCGCCAAGGCCGAGCAGGCGCGGCGGGTGGGCGAGGCGCTGCGGATGGTGCGGTTGACCGAGCACGCGGACAAGTTCCCGGCGCAGCTGTCGGGCGGGCAGCAGCAGCGGGTCGCGATCGCGCGGGCGATCGTGCTGGAGCCGCCGCTGGTGCTGATGGACGAACCGCTGTCCAACCTGGACGCCTCGCTACGCCTGGAGATGCGCACGGAGATCCGGCGGCTGCACCAGTCGCTCGGGCTGACCACCGTGTACGTCACGCACGACCAGGAGGAGGCGCTGGCGCTGGCCGACCGGCTCGTGGTGCTGCGCGACGGCGCGGTGCAGCAGGTCGGTTCACCCGAGGAGGTGTACGCGCAGCCGCGCAACCAGTACGTGGCCGGGTTCATGGGCTACCGCAACGTGCTGCCGGTGTCGGTGACGTCGGTGTCCGGCGACCACGCGACGGTGTCGCTGGGCGGTGTCCCGCTGACCGGCGTGAACCGCGACGGCGTGTCGTCCGGTGACGCGGTGGTGGCGATCCGGCCGGAGGACTTCAGCGTGGCCATCCGGCCGGCGGACAACGTGCTCGCCGCGGAGGTGGAGGTCGTGGAGTACCACGGGCGCGAGCAGGCGGTGGAGGCCCGGTTGCCCGACGGGCAGCCGCTGCACCTGCGCACCACCAGCAGGCTCGCGCCGGGCGACGCCGTGCTGCTGCGCGTGCCGGTCGAGCGGGTCCTGGTGTTCGGCTCATGAGCACCGCCGCCCTGCGGCACCGGCTCGCCGAGCGCGGCGTGGACCGGGTGCTGCTGCTCCTCGTGCCGGGCGCGGTGTTCGTGGCGCTGCTGTTCCTCTACCCCTTCCTGTACGGCTTGCAGCTGTCGTTCCAGCCCGAGCAGGGCGGGCCGTTCGCCAACTGCCGGCGGTTCTTCGAGGACGCCTACCTGCGGGACACGATCTGGATCACGCTGCGGCTCGGGCTGCCGGCCGCGTTGTTCAACGTGCTGGCGTCCATCCCGATCGCCTACCGGATGCGCGGGCGGTTCCGGGGCAAGCGGCTCATCACGACGGTGCTGGTCGTGCCGATCACGCTGGGCACGGTGCTCACCGCGCAGGGCCTGATCCAGTACCTGGGCCCGGTGGGGTGGTTCAACAAGGTGCTGACCGGCCTCGGGCTGCTGGACGAGCCCGTGCGGCTGGTGCACAACTACTGGGGCGTGCTGTTCTCGTTGATCATCACCGGGTTCCCGTTCGCGTTCCTGCTGACGCTGTCGTACCTGTCGGGCATCGACCCGTCGCTGGAACGGGCGGCGGCGGTGCTCGGCGCGTCGCCCCGGCAGCGATTCCGGCACATCGTCATGCCGCTGCTGGCGCCGGGGCTGGCGGTGACCTTCTGCCTGTCGTTCGTGCTGGCCTTCTCGGTGTTCCCGTCCGCGATCATGGTCGGTGCGCCGCAGGGCGAGACGCACGTCATCTCCATCGCCGCTTACGACACCGCGTTCCGCGACTTCGACTACTCGATGGGGTCGGCCGTGGCGATGATCATGGCGGTGGTGATGCTGGTGGTCATCGGCCTGGTGCTGCTGTGGCGGACCTCGCTGTACCGGGGCGCGACCGGGGGCAAGGGATGAGGCCCGCCGCGTGGGTGACGTGGGGCGCGCTGGCGTTCTTCCTGGTGAACCTCCTCGGTGTGGTCGGCGCGGTGCTGGTGGACTCGTTCAGCGTGCGGTGGTTCGGCACCTGGTGGCCGGCCGGGCTGACCACCTCCTGGTACTCGCAGGCGTGGCGCGAGTTCGACCTGTTCGACGTGCTCGTGGTGACGTTCCAGGTGTCGGTGGCGGTCGTCGTGGTCTCGGTGCTGATCGGCGTGCCGACGGCGTACGCGTTGGCGCGGCGGGAGTTCCCCGGCAAGAAGCTGCTGAGCCTGCTGTTCCTGCTGCCGATCCTGATGCCGCCGATGACCTACGGCATCCCGCTCGCCACCGTGCTCTACAAGTTCCACCTGGCCGGGAGCACGGCCGGCGTCATCGTGGCGAACCTCGTGCCGTCGGTGCCGTTCGTGGTGCTGACCATGACGCCGTTCATCGAGCAGATCGACACCAGGCTGGAAGCGGCGGCGCGGATGTGCGGCGCGCGCACGTCGGCCGTGTTCCTCAGGATCCTGGCGCCGCTGCTGGTGCCGGGCATCCTGGCCGCGTCGATCCTGGTGCTGGTGCGGACGGTGGGGATGTTCGAGCTGACGTTCCTGACCGCCGGTCCGGACAGCCAGACGCTGGTGGTGTCGTTGTTCTACTCGGTGTCGGCGGCGGGCATCCGGGCGCAGCAGACGGTGGACGCGATGGCGGTCATCTACACCGGGTCCATGCTCGTCCTGCTGGTGGCCGCCCTGCGGTTCGTCAACCCGACGCAGCTCGTGACCAGGCTGAAGGACCCGGCCTAGGGTCCTGCGCCGCGAGTCCGCCGGACGGTTCGGCGGTCACGGCGCAGGACACCGGTCGGCGGCTCACGGCAGCAGCAGGCCCCAGTGCACGGCCCAGGGCACGAACAGCACGCCGCCCGCGACCAGCAGGCCCAGGCGCACCCGGTGCGCCGGGGCGAGTTCCGACCTGGACCGCCACGCCACGACGACCGTGGTGGCGGTGGCGGCCAGGACGGCCAGCGCGAGGCACTGGAGCACCAGCCACGGGACCGTGCGGCCCAGCACCACCGGTCCCAGGCTC
>NZ_JBFAAX010000317.1:0-3034 GCF_040639995.1 Actinosynnema sp. NPDC023658
CCGGCCCGCCGCCCCGGCCACCCGCGCAGCCGGACCACCGCCAGGCCGCTGCCGTCGCACGGCCATCGCTGTCACCGCCCGCCCTCTGCCCGCACCACCGCACCGCCCGTCAGCCGCCTACCCGGTGCCACCGCTCGTCAGCCGCTCGCCGCCCTGTCTGCCGGCCGCCGCCCCGCCCCGCCGCTGCCCTGCCTGCTGGCGCCTCGCCACTGGCCGCCCTGCCGCTGGTCGCCCCGCCGCTGGCCGCTGCCCTGCTGCCTGCGGTCCTGCCGCTGGCGGCCCTGATGCTCGCCGGTCGCTGCCGGTCGCTGCCGGTTGCTGCTCGCTGCTCGCCGGTCGTCGCCTTGGCACGCTCGTCAGTCGCCACCGCCACCGCCGCAGCCGCCACCCCCGCACGACGAGCTGCTGCACGACGAGCCCCCGCACGACGAGCTGCCGCTGTCACTCCCGCAGCTGCTGCTCGCGCAACTCCCGCACCCACCGCAGGAGCTGCCGTCGCTGGATCCGCTGCGGCGCGTCCGGCGCCGGAGCGTTGCCGCCGCGGCCGGTGCGATGCCGAGCACTTCCCAGACGTGGTGGCGTCCGACCTTGCCCAGCAGCCCGTAGTAGGCGACCAGGGCGAGCCGGTTCGGCGACACGGCCACCCGCTTCAGGTCCCGCACCACGCGCCGCCCCGAGCGGGTCAGGGGGCGGTTGGCCCGGGCCAGGACCAGTGACACCAGCAGGCCGCCCACCACCGCCACGGCGGCTACGGCGAACGGCAGGTCCAGCAGGACCTTCGCGAACACCGTCGCCACGCCGGCTGCGATCACCAGCCGCCGCAGCCGGCGCACCGCGCGACGCCGGGCCGGCGACACGGCCAGACCCCGGTCGACCAGGTGCTGCCCGAGCGACTGCGCCTCGGCGCTGCTCGCGGTCGCGGCGATGACGTCCCCCAACGACTGGGGGAGTGAGCGCAGGACGTGGGCTTGCAGCGGGCTTCGCGCGGCACTGTCCGGTCGGCTCTGGCTCACGGCGCTCACCAGGCCCTCGCGCGAGATCCGCACCGCCTGGGCTTCCACCAGCGACACGATCGCGACCTCGGCCGCCCGGCCCGGACCGCCCACCAGGAAGCCCTGCTCCTCCGGCTCGGCCTGTCCCGGCTGGGGCGTCGACCCCTCAGGACCCGCCGAACCCGCCGAAATCGGCGTCCATGAAGTCGCCACCCTCATCGCCCTCCAACCACTGCCCGGCCAACCAACCACCCGCGAACCACCCACCGGCGACCAGCCAGCCGTTGCGCCGCTGCCAGCGCTGAGGTTCGACCACCACGGCACGCCTGCGCCGGGGTAGCGGTGCCTGTGACGCTTCCTCCGGTGCGATCGGTTCCGCCCGTTCGCCGTCGAACACCGCCGTGTCCGCCCGCGCCGACCCCTTGCGCGACGCGGACGGCACGGACAGCCCCGAAGAGCCCGCGGAACCGGGCAGTCCCGACGAGCGCGACAAGCCGTAACGGGCGGTCACCTCGGCCGGGTCGACCGGGGCCAGGCCCGCGGTGGCCTCGTCGTACGCCCGCGCGCCCCTCCTGGTCAGGACGGGCGGCGGACCGAGCAGCAGCACGACGACCAGCGCACCGGTGACCGACAGCGCCGTCACCGTCACCCACCCGCCCGGACCGGCCACGGCGGCGACCACCACGAGCACCGCCAGTGGCACGACCGCCAGCACCGCCCGCGCCAACCGCCGCCGCGGTGACACCAGCAGTCCACCCGCGACCAAGCGCTGCCCGATCTGCCGAGCGGGACCGCTCGTCGCCGCACGCACCACCAGCTCGTCCAGATCGATGGGGGGAAGCGGCTCGCGGTGGGAAGCGGCACGCGGCGTCAGTCGGGACAGGACGATCCGCTGCAACGCGGTCGACGGCTGCTCCTCACCGGGCACGGCCGCGACCACCGCACCGGACACCTTCGCCCGATTCTCGGCCACCAACCCCGCCAGCGCCACCTCGACCGCCCGCACCGGGCCACCGCCGAGGTAGCCGATCTCCTCGAACGTCAGCGGCCGGTCGGGGACGGCGCCGGCGACCCGCTTCACCCGCAGGCCGACCACCACCGCGGCGACGAGCACCGGGCCGTACCACCACAGGAACGTCATGACGTCACCCTAGGAGCCACCAGCGCCGACCGGGACGGGGAACGGGTCAGCTCCCGCCCCCGCCGCACCCCCCGCCGCCGCCACAACCGCTGCTGCCGCCGCAGCTGCTCCCCGAGCTGCAACTGCTGCCCGAGCTGCAACTGGAACCGGCGGTGTACGAACCGGCCGCGTAAGCGCCGCCCGACGCCGCACGACGACGGGGACGGGAACGCCCGGCACGCGGACGCGGTTTCGGTCGCACGGCCGCGCGCAACGCGATGTTCGGGTGGCTGCCGAAACCGTTGAGAGCGACCAGCTCGACGTCGCGCGCCGAGCTGGTCCCTCCCCACCCCCCGGTGTTCTCGCCTGCGCGAGCCTTCGCCACCGCCGCACGACCCTTGGCGGTGCGCGTCAACGGGTTCACCTTCACCAGCAACGCGATCAGCACGCCGGTGATGACGAGCTGCAGCGTCAACCACCCCACGGGCGCGGCGATCATCAGTCCGTTCGCCCAGCGCACCACGCCGACCACGAACAGCAGCACCATCGGCACGACACCCCACCGCGCCCGCGACCTCGCCGCCTCGGGCGTCACCAGGTAGTCCTCTTCGGACAGACGACGGCCGACCGCGCGCGGTGCGTCCTGTTCCGACACCGACGTGATGAGCAGCGCCAGCGTGCGGTAGCGGTAGCGCGTCGCGTCGGCGAGCACGGCCTGGTCGACCGGGTGGTCCGCGACGGCGGAACCGACGAGCCGCACGGACCCGCTGCGGGCGGGCACGAGCGCGCCGGAGTCGATGAGACCGGCGACGGACGTCTCGACCACCCGTCGCGGGCCGCCGGTCAGGTAAGCGATGTCCAACAACCCGAGCGCGCCTGCGGGGACGCCTCCCCCCCGGCGCCCCCCGGCCCCCCCGACCCG
>NZ_JBFAAX010000317.1:3044-6641 GCF_040639995.1 Actinosynnema sp. NPDC023658
ACGCCTCCCCGCGTGCCCCGCAGGCGCACTCGGACGAGGATCGCGAAGGCCAGCGACACGGCCAGCGCGATCCAGTACAACTCGAGGAACTCCGGGCCCGAAAGCCCCCACGGTCGCTCCACGGTCCACCCCCTGTGGGCCTCGGTGGAACCAGGTCCACCAGCCAGGAGGCAATCGTGTGCGCCAGGCCACACCCCGACAAGAGGGCTTTAGCAAGCCTTAGGGTTCCGGGCGGGTGACGCGGGGGGCCGTCAGGAGGACGACGCGCCGTCCACGCCGCCGGAGCCTTCGCCGTCAGTGCCCTTGAAGATGCGCATGATTCCTCCTGCTGTGGATTCCGTCATCGTTCGGAGTAGCACCGTCAGTCTGCTGGACCGCCGGTGTTCTCGACCAGGCGCAAGCTCACGGAGTTGATGCAGTAGCGCTGATCCGTGGGGGTGTCGTACCCCTCACCTTCGAAGACGTGCCCGAGGTGGCTGTGGCACGTGGCGCACAGCACCTCCGTCCGGACCATGCCGTGCGTGCGGTCCTCGCGCAGGATCACCGCGTCACCGGCCAGCGGCGAGAAGAACGACGGCCAGCCGCAGTGCGAGTCGAACTTCGTCTCGCTGCGGAACAGCTCGGCGCCGCACGCCCGGCACTCGTAGACGCCCTCGGACTTCGTCTCGGTGTACTCGCCGACCCAGGCGGGTTCGGTGCCCGCGTCGCGCAGCACCGCGTACTCCTTCGGGCTCAGCATCTCCCGCCACTCCGCCTCGGAGTGGACCACCTTCGGGGTGGCGCCGACGACAGGTTCCATACCTCCACGTTAGACGAATCCGCGGCGGACGGAATCCGGCGGGAACCGCCCGGCCAGGACCGGAAGGGAACCCGAGTCCTCGGACGGCCGGGGCCTGGTGGAGCGAACTCGGTGGACAGGACTCGGTGGAGGTGACTCAGTAGAAGAACACCCAGACGAGGGTGCCCAGGTAGTACCAGACGCTGATCACCACGCCCAGCAGGATCAGGCCCACCACCACGACCGCGGTGAGCCGGCGCAGGCCGCCCGCCCGGTTCGCCGAGTCCGCGAACCGCTCGACGCCCGCGACCGTGCCCTCGATGGTGAAGCTGGGTGGCTGCTGCTGCATCCGACCGAGGTGCTCCGCGAACGCCCTGGTCTCCGGGTCGTCCGGGTCGAGGCCGATCAATTCGTCGTCGATGCTGCTCGGTGGGCGTTCGTCGGGGGCGTCGGCGGCTTTGGCGCTGGCCATGGACCCCAGCGTATCGGGCGTTTCAAGCCGCCGGCCGGTTCAACTCACCAGGCTGGGTGACGGTCTGACGGCTCCCACCGGCCGTCCGTGGCCGAGCACGGGGAAGGTGGCGAGCTCGTCCGGCGCGGCCACTCCCAGCTTGCGCAGTGCGGCGACCAGGACCACGGTCCGGGCGCGGCTGGAGCCGTCCGCGATCTTGCACGCCACGGCCTCACCGGTCGGCAGGCCGATCGCGTAGACGCCTTCCGCGCCGTCCTTGGCCACCGCGCCCGGGATGGCCCGCATCAGCTTGGTGACGTCGCGGTTCGTGCCGCCGACCCACTCGGGGTGGCGGTTCATCGCCTGCGCGATCCGCCGTTCCGGGCCGTCCTCGGCGCGCGCCAGGGTGCTGAACGCCCGCGCCAGGCCGTGCAGGCTGATGCCGAACAGCGGTGCGCCGCAGCCGTCCACGCCCTCCGCGCCGATGCGCTCGCCGGCCAGTTCCTCCAGGGTGTCGCGGACGGCGAGCTGGAGGGGGTGCGCGGGGTCGAGGTAGTCGTGGGTCGACCAGCCGTTGACGGCGCAGGTCGCGAGCATGGCGGCGTGCTTGCCCGAGCAGTTCATGTACTTCGGCGCCTTGGCGCGGCCGGCCGCGAGGTGCGCCTTGAGGGCGTCCTCACCGATCGGCAGGTCGGGCGTGCACTGGAGGGCGGTCTCGTCCAGCCCGTGCGCGTGGAGGACGCGGTGGACGCCGTCGACGTGGAAGTCCTCGCCGGAGTGGCTGGCGCAGGCCAGGGCCAGCAGCTCGCCGTCGAGGTCGAGGCCGTGGCGGAGCATGGCCAGCGCCTGGACGGGCTTGTTGGACGAGCGCGGGTACGTGGTGTCGTGCGGCCGGCCCACGGTGAGGGCTTCACGGCCTTCGCGGTCGAGTGCGATCACGGAGCCGTGGTGCACGGACTCCAGGAACTCGCCCCGCCACACCTCGGCGACCAGTTCGTGTGCCATGTGCCCTCCGCCCGCGCTCTGCCAACTGTCGACAGTTAACATGGGCGGGGTCCTCTCGCGCTAGGAGACCTTCGTGACACCTCCCCTGCACCTGAGCCTGGCCGGCCAGGCCGTCGACGTGCTCCGCGAACTGGTGCTGACGGGTGACATCCCGGCGGGCGCGCGGGTCAACGAGGTCGAGCTGGCGCAGCGGCTGGGCATCTCGCGCGGGCCGCTGCGCGAGGCGATCCGGCACCTGGCCTCGGAGGGGCTGCTGGTGCTGGCGCCGCACCGGGGCGCGTCCGTGCCGACGGCCGACGCCGCCGACGTGCAGGCCCTGTTCGAGCTGCGGGCGGCGCTGGAGTGCGCGGCGGCCGAGCTGGCGGCGTCACGGCGGACCGACGGGGACGTGGTGCGGCTGCGCGCGGTGTGCGACGAGTCCCGGCGCGCGTACTCGGCGGGCGAGCGCTTCCCCTACCGGCTGGACCTGGCGTTCCACCAGGCCCTGCTGGACGCGGCACGCAGCCCGCGCATCGCTGAGCAGGTGCGGCTGGTGCAGCAGCGGGTGGTGCTGCTGCGCAGCGCGCTGCGGGACGACCCGCCGCACCAGAACGCGTCGCTCGACGACCACGACGCCCTGGTGGCGGCCATCGCCGCCGCCGACCCGACCCGCGCGTCGGACGTGATGCGCAAGCACCTGGCCCGGGTCTGCGCGCAGATGCTCACCAGCCTGGGCTGACCCCGCGGACCTCCGCGGCCCACGACCGCTCCGGCTCAACCGCGGCTCAGTACGTCGCCAGGTGGTCGAGCAGGTGCAGGGTGGTCTCCTCCGCCGCCTCCTCGGGCACGAAGTGGCCCACGTTCGGCAGCACCTCGAACCAGTACGGGCCGGTGGTCCACTGCGCCGCGTGCTGCGCGGTGTCGGGGGCGATCACCTTGTCGTCCTCGCCCCACAGGTACCGGGTGGGCACGGACACCGGGCGGTACGTGCCGGTCAGGTCGTTGGCCCGGTACCAGTTCAACGCCGCGGTCAACGCGCCCGGCTCGGTCAGCTTCCGCACGTACTGCGCCACCCGCTCCGGCGGGATCGAGGACGGCCAGCCCTCCCGCAGCCGGGCGCCGTTGTCGGCCAGCAGGGCCCGTTCCGCGACGCCCGGCTCACGCAGGTGGTCCAGGTGCGACCACCTGCGCCGCTGGTCGGGGTCGGTGCGCAGGGCCTGGGCGAGCGCGCCCGGGTGGGGCGCGGACACGGCCGTCAGCGTGCGGACCCGCAGCGGGAACCGCGACGCCGCGACCCACGCCGCGATCGCGCCCCAGTCGTGCCCGACCAGGTCGAACCTCGTCCACCCCAGCGCGTCCGCGATCTCGACCACGTCCTGCACCA
>NZ_JBFAAX010000318.1:0-6623 GCF_040639995.1 Actinosynnema sp. NPDC023658
GCCAGGAGGCCGGCCCGCGCGACGGCGGCCTCGGCGGCGTCGCGGTAGGTCGACGACCCGCCCAGCACCGACGCCGTCACCAGCGCCGAGGCCAGCGACGACGCCCCGGCCGGGCTCGCGTTGTCCGACGGGTCCGACGGCCGCTGCACCAGCGCCTCGGCGTCGTCGGCCGTGTCGTAGTAGACGCCGGGCTCGTCGCCGGCGAACCGCTCCAGCGCGGTGTCGAGCAGTCCACAGGCGACGGTGAACCACTTGACGTCACCGGTCGCCTGGTGCAGCGCCAGCAGGCCGTCCGCGAAGCAGCCGTAGTCCTCCAGCACGCCCGCGGCCGTGCCCGCCACGCCGTGGCGCGACGTGCGCAGCAGCCGCCCGTCGACCAGGTGCACGTCGAGCACGAGGGAGGCCGCCCGTGCCGCCGCCTCGACCCAGCGCGGCTCGCCGAACACCGCGCCCGCCTCGGCCAGCGCCACGATCGCCAGGCCGTTCCACGCCGTCACGACCTTGTCGTCACGTCCCGGCTGCGGCCGGCGGTCACGGGCTTCGAGCAGCTTGGCCGCGATCCCCGGGTCCGGTTCACCGAGCATCCGCAACGTCGACGTGCCGTGCTCGAACGTGCCCTCGTCCGTCACGCCGTACAGGGCCGCGGCGCGCGCTCCGGTCGCCAGGCCCAGCACCTCGACCAGCTGCGCGGGCGTCCACACGTAGGTCGAGCCCTCGACGCCCTCGGTGTCGGCGTCCAGCGACGCGGCGAACCCGCCCTCCGGCGTGCCGAGGTCGCGGATCAGGAACTCCGCCGTCTCGCGCGCCACGGCCCGGTACCGCGGGTTGTCCTCACGACGGCTCAGGTGCGTGTAGGTGCGCAGCAGCAAGGCGTTGTCGTACAACATCTTCTCGAAGTGCGGCACCACCCAGGCCGCGTCGACGCTGTAGCGCGCGAACCCGCCCGCGAGCTGGTCGTACAGGCCGCCGTCGGCCATCGCGTCGCACGTCGCGCGCGCCATCGACAGGGCTTCGACCGACCCGGTCCGCTCGTGGTGGCGCAGCAGGAACTCCAGCACCATCGACGGCGGGAACTTCGGCGCCCCGCCGAACCCGGCGTTGGCCCGGTCGAAGTGCCCGAGCAGCGACACCACCGCGCCCGACAGAACCTCGTCGTCCACAGTGGACTGCGGCAGCGGCTTGAACGCCAGCTGCGACACGATCCCCGCCGCCGACCGGCGCACCTCGTCGCCCTGCTCGCGCCACGCGTGCTCGATGGCCTCCAGCACCTGCCCGAACGACGGCATCCCCGGCCGCGGCGACGGCGGGTAGTAGGTGCCCGCGTAGAACGGCTCGCCGTCGGGGGTGAGGAAGCACGTCATGGGCCACCCGCCGTGGCCGCTGAGCGCCTGCGTGACCGCCATGTACACCGCGTCCACGTCCGGCCGCTCCTCGCGGTCGACCTTGATGTTGACGAAGTGCTCGTTCATGTACGCCGCGGTGGCCTCGTCCTCGAACGACTCGTGCGCCATCACGTGGCACCAGTGGCACGCCGCGTACCCGACCGACAGCAGCACCGGCACGCCCCGCTCGCGCGCCTCCTGGAACGCCTCCGGCGACCAGGGCCACCAGTGCACCGGGTTGTCGGCGTGCTGGAGCAGGTACGGGCTGGTCGAGGACGCGAGCCGGTTCGTCATGGCTCCACAGTAATTCCCGGACAACCCGCCGACCGGTCGACCGGTCGACCAGACTGGGCGCATGGAGCCCTCCGGCGAGCCGCCGCCCCACGACCTGCGCCACGAGACCGGGCCGTTCGACGTGGTCGGTGACGTGCACGGGTGCCGGGTGGAGCTCGTCCACCTGCTGCGCGAGCTGGGCTACTCCCCCGAGGGGGTGCACCCGGAGGGCCGGAAGGTGGCGTTCCTGGGCGACCTGGTGGACCGCGGTCCGGACACGCCGGGCGTGCTGCGGCTCGTCATGGCGATGGTGGCGGCGGGCACGGCGATCTCGGTGCGCGGCAACCACGAGGAGAAGCTGGTCCGCGCGCTCAAGGGGCACGAGGTGCAGGTCGGTCACGGCCTGGAGCACTCGTTGGACCAGCTGGACCGCGAGACGCCGGAGTTCCGCGCCGAGGTGCTGGAGTTCTGCGACTCGCTCGTGCCGCACTACGTGCTCGACGGCGGCGCGCTCGTCATCGCCCACGCCGGGCTGCCCGAGCGCTACCACGGGCGCGAGTCGGCGCGCACGCGGGCGCTGGCCCTGTGGGGCGTGCACACGGGCGAGTACGACGCCCGCGGCTTCCCGGTGCGCCACCCGTGGGCGCGCGACTACCGGGGCGCCGCGATGGTCCTCTATGGACACACGCCGGTCGAGGAGCCGGAGTGGGTGAACAACACCCTGTGCCTGGACACCGGCTGCGTGTTCGGGGGCACCCTCACCGCGCTGCGCTACCCGGAGCGGGAGCTCGTGTCCGTCCCGGCCCGCCGCACCTGGTACGAGCAGCGGCCGCGCTAGCCCTTCGCGCCGCCGCCCTCGCCGCCGCCGTCGGGCTTGGCGTCGGCCTTGTCGGCGGCGGTGTCCGCCTGGTCGAACGACGCGGGCAGCTTGCGCAGGTGCTTGTTCATCGACCTGACCAGGAACACCACGGCGACGAAGAACAGCACCAGGATCAGCAGGCCCAGCGGGGAGGACTTGCCGAAGTCCTCCTGCTGGCCGCCCGGGTCCTTGTCGGTGGACGGCTGCCGGGCCTGCACGACCGCCGTGGTCTGCTCCCACTGGACCGGGCCGAACGAGGTCACGCGGTCACCCTCTCCCGGACGCCCGCGAACAGGTCGTCCTCGGGCACGGTGCTGTCGACCAGCGACCGCGCCAACTCGTACTCCTCCGTCGGCCACACCGCGCGCTGCATCTCCAGCGGCACGGCGAACCAGCGGCTCTCCGGGTCGATCTGGGTGGCGTGGGCCTTGAGGGCCTCGTCGCGCACCGGGAAGTAGTCGGCGCACTCGACGCGGGTGGTGACCCGCTCGATGACGTCCGGCCGGTCGGTCGGCCAGCCCGCCAGCCACTCGGCGTACGGGGACTCCTGGCCCTCCCCGACCAGCGCCTCGTGGAACGCGAGCAGCTTCGCGCGGGAGAAGCCGTGCGAGTAGTACAGCTTCAGCGGCTGCCACGGCTCGCCCAGCTCGGGGTAGCGCTCCGGGTCGCCCGCCGCGTCGAACGCGGCCACCGACACCTCGTGGCAGCGGATGTGGTCGGGGTGCGGGTAGCCGCCGTTCTCGTCGTAGGTGACGATCACGTGCGGGCGGAACTCGCGGATCACCTCGACCAGCGGCGGCGTGGACTCCTCCAGCGGCGTGAGCGCGAAGCAGCCCTCCGGCAGCGGCGGCAGCGGGTCGCCCTCGGGCAGGCCCGAGTCGACGAAGCCCAGCCAGCGGTGCTGCACGCCCAGGATCTCGGCGGCGCGCGCCATCTCCGCGCGGCGGATCTCGGCCATGTTCTCCAGCACGTCCGGGCGGTCCATGGCGGGGTTCAGGATGCTGCCCGCCTCGCCCCCCGTGCAGGTCACGACCATGACCTCGTGGCCCTCCGCGATGTAGCGGGCCATCGTCGCGGCACCCTTGCTCGACTCGTCGTCGGGGTGCGCGTGCACCGCCATCAGGCGCAGCTTCTCAACCATGACGGTGGTGCTCCTCCTCGCCCCTGCCGGACCTGTCGGGTCCGGTCCCTGCGACACTCAACGCGGTGGTCGAGGGACATTGTTCCCCACGGGCGGGAAGGGTTCGGACAGTGGCATTGCCCGAAGGTCGGTACGGCAAGCCGCGCGGGTCCCTGCCCAGGTGGGCGCGGTGGTCACTCCCCGTGATCGCGGTGCTGGTCGGCGGGGTCGTCGCGTGGGTCGGCTACCGCAACCTCGGCACCATGCCCGTCGAGGCCAAGCAGACCGCGTTCCACGTGGTGGACGACAACTCGGTCGAGATCACGTTCGAAGTGGTCAGGCGGACGCCCGACCAGCCCGTGGTGTGCATCGTGCGCGCCCGCTCCGGGGACGGGGACGAGGCCGGCCGGCGGGAGGTCCTGGTCGAGCCGGGCGCCGACACCGTGCGCGCCACGACCCTGCTGAAGACGTCCAAGCTCCCCGTCACCGGCGAGGTGTTCGGCTGTACCTACCAGGTTCCGGCGTACCTGTCCACGAGGTAGCGGCCAAGCGGGTGATCTGCGGGTTTAGTGGCCGATCGGGGAACAAAACGGCGTCGGCAAACGTTCTCTGCGTGTTACTCTGGCCTTTCAGCACGGCCCCGACGCGGGCCGTGTTTTTCCGTTCCGGGCTGGTGCGCCCGGGAACTGCCAGCCCACGCCGTGGGCCGGAGCAAGACGAGGAGTTGGTGACCGTGAGCGACACTGAGGTGACCTGGCTGACCCAGGAGGCCTACGACCGGCTCAAGGGAGAGCTGGACGAGATGATCGAGAATCGCCCGGTCATTGCTGCGGAGATCAACGCGCGTCGCGAAGAGGGTGACCTTCGTGAGAACGGCGGGTACCACGCGGCCCGCGAGGAGCAGGGCAAGCAGGAGGCCCGCATCCGCCAGTTGCAGGAGCTGCTGAGGGTCGCCAAGGTCGGCGAGGCGCCCACGGTGACGGGCGTCGCGGCGCCCGGCATGGTCCTCACCGTGCGTTACGACGGGGATGACGAGACCGAGGAGTTCCTGCTCGCCACCCGTGAGGAGGGCGCGCACGGCGCCCTGGAGGTCTACTCCCCCTCGTCACCGCTGGGCAAGGCGTTGCTCGGCGCGAAGGAGGGCGAGGCGCGGGCGTACGAGTTGCCCAACGGCAGCACGATGAAGGTCACCTTGATCAAGGCCGTGCCGTACGCCGGCTGACCCCAAGACACCGGGAGGGCGGCAGACGCGAAGGATCGAGCCGCTGTCACCGGTGTCAGGGCGTGACCGCAGGTGGCGGGAGCACCGTCAGGTGATCAATGCGATCTCGGGGCAGCTGCGCACCGGCGCACCGGCGCACCGTGGCGCGACCTGCCCCAGCGGCACGGGCCTTGGAAACCCGCGCACGAGCGGCTGCGGTTGTGAACCGCGGACGGCACCTGGCAGCCCAGCCCGGACCGGGTGATCGTCAAGGACGACTCGGTCGACGGACGCGGCCTGCCGATGCACATCCTGATGCATCCCGGGCCAGGCCAGGGACACTCCGCGTCTATTTCCGCTGCTCGATGGCATCCGCGTCCGACCCGAGGCGGTCCTCGCGGACAAGGCCGACTAGCACAGGTCGGCTCGCCGAGATCGTCGCAGCCATCGTCCTCCGGCTGCGATGACCGAGTGCCCCGCAGGCCGCCCGGCCAGGCGGACAGGATCGGAAGTGGATCAGGTCGTAGGCAGGGCGAACCGTCGGACGCCCTTGGGCGTGTGCACCGTCAGCGCTTCCGCCAGGGTGGAGCAGGGGGTGATCTCCTGGTCCAGGCCGCTGATCTCGAACGGCCGGAGGACGTTGCGGTGGCCGGCCACCACGCGCAGCTGCACGCCGGCGGCCTTGGCCGCCAGATGGCCACGGTGCACCGCGTTCAAGCCCGCCGCGGAGAAGAACTCGACCTCGGTCAGGTCCACCACCACCGGGGCGGGCGGGGTGGCCAGGGCCAGGCCGACCGCGATCTCGTGTTTCAGCTCGCGGACGGTCAGCGCGTCGACCTCACCGGCGACGCGCACGACGACGGCATAACCGTGCACTTGGCGTTCCACCCGGAACGGGTGTCCGAAAGGTTCTGTTTTCACGGC
The DNA here is from genome assembly GCF_040639995.1 of Actinosynnema sp. NPDC023658. Taxonomy (NCBI): domain Bacteria; kingdom Bacillati; phylum Actinomycetota; class Actinomycetes; order Pseudonocardiales; family Pseudonocardiaceae; genus Actinosynnema; species Actinosynnema sp. NPDC023658. The sequence continues at coordinate 5,760 of NZ_JBFAAX010000318.1, forward strand.
CCGCAGCCTCCTCGGGGTCGAAGAAGGCAGTAGCTGCTGGCTCAACCCGCTGCGCACCCGACCGTACTCGCACCTGCGCCAAATCGCAGCACCTCGTCACGCGAATGCCGGACATCCACACGGCCGAAGTTCACGCTGTCGTCGAGGCGCGGCAGCGACACCACGTCGGCCGCCCCCTGCGGGAGCCGTCCGGGACCGCTCCCAGTCGCCTTGGGTCCGGCTCCACCGCGAGTCCGGTGGCGGGGAAGGCTTCTCGGTGCGACAGGTCAGGAGGTGGCCAGACCCTCGAAGTACAACTTCTGGGAAGGGTAGTAGTCGTTGAAGTCGGGCAGCGGCGAGCCGGCGCGGGAGGCGACCAGCATGTCCAGGTAGTACTCCCAGCCCGGTCCGACCTCACCGACGCCCTCCTCGGTCGCCAGGTGGTGCACCAGGCGCAACTCGGTGACACCGTCCACTTCGGACAGCAGGAGCTCCATCCGCCAGGTGCCGGCGTCGTCCGCTCCGCCCTGGTCCGCCCCACCCTCGTCCAGCATCGAGACGACCAACCGCCTGGGCGGGTCGCAGGCGTCGATGCGGACCTCGATCCACGGCCCCTGCTCCTCGAACGCCATCTGCACCTTCACCGTCCGCCCCGGCCCGGCCTCGCCCTCCCACGGCCCGAACCACCGGGCTGTGCGCTCCGGCTCGGTCAGGCTCGCCCACACGTCGTCGGCCAGTGCGCGGAACGTCCGGGTGAGCACCAGGTCGCTGCCCGCCTCGGTGCGGACCAGGCGACCGGTCGGGGCGCTCGTGCGCGATCGCGACCTTCCTGCGCAGCAGGTTCGACCAGAGCGTCGAGTCGGCGCGCTCGTAGTTCGTCTCGCG
>NZ_JBFAAX010000319.1:0-1358 GCF_040639995.1 Actinosynnema sp. NPDC023658
GAGGAGGCGCTGGGCGACTCGCGCGCGGTGACCGGGCGTCGCGTGGCGGGCGCGGCGCGGGACGGCGACCCGTTGGCGCAGCTCGCGATGGCTGACCTGGCCCGGTGGCTGGGCGAGGGGTTGGCGCTGGTGGCCGACGTGTACGACCCCGAGGTCGTGGTGATCGGCGGCGGTGTGTCGGAGTCCGCGCCGCTGTTCCTGGACGACGCCCGCGAGCGCTACGCGGCCGTGGTGACAGGCGCCGGGCACCGGCCGCTGGCCCGCATCCGGACCGCGCAGCTCGGTGACGACGCGGGCATCGTCGGCGTGGCCACGCTGGCCCGCGACGTGGCGGTCAGCACAGCTCGCAACGGCCGGTCCCGTTGACCTCCAGGCCCGCGTAGCATCGCGGGATGCGGACCGCCGGCGCCGTGCTCGTCACCCGGGGACCGCGCGACCACCAAGTCCGCGCGTCCCGGGTGCGCCCCGTGGTGCCGCGATGAGGACGGGTGCGGCGAGCGGTCACGTCGGCTACTTCCACGAGACCGCGTTCTACGGCAGCGACGACGACTTCCGCTCGATCGTGGTGCCGTTCGTCGACGGTGGTGTGGCGGCGGGCGAACCGGTGCTGGTGGCGTGCCGACCGGACAACGAGCGGCTGCTCCGGGACGCGGTGGCCGACGCGTCCGACGTCGTGTTCCTGCCCGGCAGCGACCAGTACGACCGGCCCACCGAGGCGATCGTGGCCTACCGGAAGCAGTTCGCCGAGTACGCGGGGGTGGCGCAGATCCGGGTCGTGGGCGACGTGCCGCACCCCGGCGTCGGCGCGTCGTGGGACTGGTGGTCGCGGTACGAGGCGGCCGTGAACGAGGTCTTCGACGAGTTCCCCCTGTGGGGCCTGTGCCCGTACGACCTGCGGACGACGCCGGCGCGCGTGCTGGCGGACGTGGCGCGCTCGCACCCGCACCTGGTCGAGGTGGGCGGCGCGCACGTGTCGAACCCGCGTTACCGGTCGTCCTGGGAGGTGCCGACGGCCGGGCCGTCCGCGTTCGAGGTCGGTCAGCCGCTGGTCGAGACCACCGACCCGACGCCGGCCGAGGCCAGGCGCGCGGTGACGGCGGCGTGCGCCGGGGCCCGGCTGAGCCCCGACGAGGCCGACGACATCGTGTACGCGACCAGCGAGGCCGTGACCAACGCGCAGAGCCACGGCAAGCCGCCCGTGCGGCTGCGGGCGTGGGCCGGGCCGACGCACGTGCTGGTGGCCGTGACGGACCGCGGCGACGGGGCGGCGGGGGCCGGGGCGGGGCGGGGGTCGGGGGTCGGCGGCACGTCCCGGGGGGGTGGGAGCTGGCGGTCGGCGGGGGAGTGGCGCGGGGTGG
>NZ_JBFAAX010000319.1:1368-6608 GCF_040639995.1 Actinosynnema sp. NPDC023658
GTGGGCCTGTGGCTGACGCACCGGACGTGCCGCGACGTGAGCATGACCCGGGACGGCGAGGGCTACACGATCCGCCTGCTCGTGGGCTCGCCCCCGGCGCTCTGAGCGCCGGACTCCCACGTCGTGAGCGCCGGACCCACGCGTTCCGAGCGTTGAACTCACGCGTCGTGAACGTAGGACTCTCGCGCTGTGAGCGTAGGACTCTCGCGCTGTGGAGGTAGGACTCTCGCGTTCCGAGCGTTCAACTCGCGTGACGCGAACGTAGGACACGGCTGTTCCGGGGGTAGGACACGCGAGGTCAGAGGACTGCGCCGTCGTCCCAGCCCGAGTCCGGCGGCGGGGTGTTGCGCATCCGCAGGATCAGCCAGCCGGCGCCCGAGCACATCAGGACCAGCGCCAGCGGCGTGCCGATCGCGCCCGTCAGGCCGAACAGGCTCGGCACCAGCAGCAGCACGACACCCAGCAGGATCACCACCAGCGCCGCGATCGTGCCCGGCCGCAACGCGGGCAGCGGCGGCGGGTCCGGCGGCACGTAGTGGTCGTCCGGGTCGTCGGGGTAGGAGTCCGGGTCGTCGTCGGCCGTGGCCACCGCGGGCTGGCCCTCCGGCCTGGTGGAACGCACCGGCTCGGCCTCGTCGTCCTCGTCCGGCTCCGGGTCGACCTCGTCGGAGAAGACCTGCTTGCCCACGCCTTCGCGTTCCAGACCCGCCACGATCTCGGCGAAGGTCGCGTCCACGTCCTCCGGGCCGTCGGTCGAGTCGCGTCGGGAGTTCATCGGCGTGCTTCCAGCCCTCCTGGGTCGTGAAGGCCCATCCTCTGCCAGGTCACATCGTCCCACGACGCCGTTGTGTTGCGGATTACGGCAGCCGGTGGACCTTGGGACCGTACCGCCTCCGCGCGGGTCTTCGTTGTGTGTTGCGCGGTCGGCTCCGTAGGCTGGCGGCGGGGATCAAGCACGTCGAGGAGGCGCTCCCAGCGGTGCTCTACTGGTTGATGAAACACATCTTTCTCGGGCCGATCCTGAAGCTGTTCTTCCGACCCCGGATCATCGAGGGCGCGGAGAACATCCCGAAGGAGGGCGGCGCGATCCTGGCGAGCAACCACCTCGCGGTCTCCGACTCGTTCTTCCTCCCGCTGAAGCTGTCCCGCCGGGTCACCTTCCCGGCCAAGATCGAGTACTTCACCGGCAAGGGCCTCAAGGGCGCCTTCCAGCGCTGGTTCTTCTCCGGCGTCGGCCAGGTGCCGATCGACCGGTCCAGCGCCTCGGCGGCCCAGGGAGCGCTGGACACCGGCGTGCGGATCGTGCGCGAGGGCAAGCTCCTGGGCATCTACCCCGAGGGCACCCGGTCGCCCGACGGCCGCCTCTACAAGGGCAAGGTCGGCGTCGCCTGGATCGCGCTGGAGTCCGGTGCGCCGGTCATCCCGGTCGCGATGTTCGGCACCGACAAGGCCAACCCGATCGGCTCGAAGATGTGGCGGCCCTACCCGATCCGGATCAAGATCGGCAAGCCGCTGGACTTCTCCCGGTACGAGGGCCTGTCCGGCGACCGGTTCGTGCTGCGGTCCATCACCGACGAGATCATGTACGCCCTGATGGAGCTGTCCGGTCAGGAGTACGTCGACGTGTACGCGGCCAAGGCCAAGGAGGAGCAGGGCGACGGCAAGCCGGGCCACGACAAGCCCGCGGGAGGCGTCGATCGGCTGCCCGAGGCGAAGGCGGGCTGATCGGCACCCCTAGGCTGGCGGGGTGCGGTTCTTCTACGACTGTGAGTTCATCGAAGACGGGGTGACGATCGACCTCGTCTCCATCGGCGTTGTCGACGAGGAAGGCCGCGAGTTCTACGCCGTGTCGACCGAGTTCGACCCGGCGAAGGCCGGGCCGTGGGTGCGCGCGAACGTCCTCAACCAGCTGCCGTCGCCCGCCGACCGGGCGTGGCGCAGCCGGGAGCGGATCCGCGCCGACCTCCTCGACTTCCTCGGCGGCGCCAAGGCCAACCGGGACGACATCGAGCTGTGGGCGTGGTTCGCCGCCTACGACCACGTGGCGTTGGCGCAGCTCTGGGGCCCGATGCCGGCCCTGCCGCGCTCCCTGCCCCGGTTCACCCGCGACCTGCGCCAGCGCTGGGAGGACGTGGGCAAACCGCACCTGCCCCCGGCGCCGGCGGACGCGCACGACGCGTTGGCCGACGCGCGGCACAACCTCGCCCGGTGGAAGGTGATCGAGAGCGAGCGGCAGCGGCGGGGGTTCGCGGTCCGGTAGGTGGACCCTCGCTTGCTGCACCGATCCAGGGCGTGTCAGTCTTGGGTGACCCACGCCACGAGAAGAGATTGGCTAAGCAAATGCGCATTGGTGTGCTCACCGGCGGTGGCGACTGCCCCGGCCTCAACGCGGTCATCCGCGGTGTGGTCCGCAAGGGCATCGAGGCCCACGGCTGGGAGATCGTGGGCTTCCGCAACGGGTGGCAGGGGCCGGTCGAGAACCTGACCAAGCCGATCGGGCTCGATGACGTCGAGGACATCCTCACCAGGGGCGGCACCATCCTCGGCTCGTCGCGCACCAACCCGTACAAGATCGACGGCGGTGTCGACCGCATCCGCGAGACCCTCGCGGCCAACAAGGTCGACGCGCTGATCGCGATCGGCGGCGAGGACACCCTCGGCGTCGCCAAGCGGCTCACCGACGACGGCATCGGCGTCGTGGGCGTGCCGAAGACCATCGACAACGACCTGGGCGCGACCGACTACACGTTCGGCTTCGACACCGCCGTGCACATCGCCACCGAGGCGATCGACCGGCTGCGGACGACGGCCGAGTCGCACCACCGCGCGCTGGTCGTCGAGGTCATGGGCCGCCACGCCGGCTGGATCGCGCTGCACTCCGGCCTCGCCGGCGGCGCGAACGTCATCCTCGTGCCCGAGCGCGAGTTCAGCGTCGACAAGGTGGTCGAGTGGGTGGAGCGGCGCTTCGAGCGCCAGTTCGCCCCGATCATCGTGGTCGCGGAGGGCGCGATGCCCGAGGGCGGCGCCGAGACGCTGCACTCCGGCGAGAAGGACGCGTTCGGCCACGTGCGGCTGGGCGGCATCGGCACCTGGCTGGCCGAGGAGATCGCGGAGCGGACCGGCAAGGAGTCCCGCGCGGTCGTCCTGGGCCACGTCCAGCGCGGCGGCATCCCGACCGCCTACGACCGCGTGCTCGCCACCCGGTTCGGCCTGCACGCCGTGGACGCGGTCGCCGACGGCGACTTCGGCGTCATGGTCGCGCTGCGCGGCACGGACATCGTCCGGGTCAAGCTGTCCGAGGCCACCGAGGAGCTGAAGACCGTTCCGCTGGAGCGCTACGAAGAGGCCGAGGTCTTCTTCGGCTGATCCGCCGTTCCGACCGACGAGCGCCCCCGGACGACACGTCCGGGGGCGCTGTCCGTTCCCACCTACCTCTTCGCGAAGTTGATCGACCCGGTGAAGTCGAGCATCACGCAGGTCTCGTCCCCGACGATCCAGGCGTCGTGGCCCGGTTCGATGGCGACCGCCTCGCCCGGCCCGGCCTCGACCTCCCGACCGTCGTCCATGACCACGTGCATCCGACCGGCCAGGACGTACCCGGTGTGGGCCGCCTGGCACGACTCGGTGCCGGCGATCGGCTTGACGTCCTGCGACCACCGCCAGCCGGGCTCGAACTCGGCTCTGCCGACCGTCGCCGCACCCACGTTGACCAGGTCGACGTGGCCGTGCGGGAACTGCCGCACCTCGTCCGGATCGGTGAAGCCCTTCACAGCCGCCACGGACATGACCGTTCTCCTCTCGCGTTCCTCATCCCTGCACCACGGGGTGGATCTCGTCGGCCACCAGGCCGTGCGCCTCGCGGTGGACCCGCTGCGCGCTCTCCGCGTCCGGCGCGTCGACCAGGCAGAACACCTTCCCGGCCTGCTCGTCGACCCAGTAGTTGAGGTACCGGACGCCGTACTGGTCCTGGGTGCGGAGGTCGGCGGCGTGGGCTTCGGCCACGTCGGCGGGGCCGGCGCCCTCCGGCAGGTGGTGGTGCACGTCCATGAACAACATCGCGTCCTCCTGTCCCGGTCGGTCGCGCCACGCTAGGCGGCGCGGCGTTCCCGGACCGTTCCCGCAGGCGCTCCCGCCCGGCCGGACGTAGGGTGCCGCCATGCCGGCCACCTGCCAGGTGCACGTGCTGGGCAGGTTCACCGTCGCGGTCGACGGCAGACCCGTCCCCGGTGACGTGTGGCGCAACCGGCGCGCGGCCGACGTGGTCAAATTGCTGGCCGTGGCGCCCGACCACCGCCTGCACCGGGAGCAGGTGATGGACCGGCTGTGGCCGGACCTGCCCGCCGACGCGGCGGGGGCGAACCTGCGCAAGGCGGTGTTCTACGCGCGGCGCGCGCTGGGGTGCGCCGGCGCGGTCCGGTGCGAGGGGCGGCTGCTGACGTTGTGGCCCTGCGGCGTCCTCGACGTGGACCTGGACCGGTTCGAACGGGCCGCCGACGCCGCGCTGGCCTCGGGCGACCCCTCCCGGTGCGCGCTGGCCGCCGTCGAGTACCGCGGCGGCCTGCTGGTCGACGACCGCTACGAGTGCTGGGCGGCCGAGTCGCACGAGAAGGTCGAGGGCCGGTACGTCGCGCTGCTGAGGGCCGCGGGCGACTGGGAGCGGCTGCTCGAACTGGACGAGACCGACGAGGAGGCGCACCGCGCGGTGATGCGGCGGCACCTGGCTGCGGGCCACCGGCGCGAGGCGTTGCGCCAGTTCGAACGGCTGCGCCGCGCGTTGCGGGAGCGGATCGGGGTCGGCCCGGACGCGGAGACCGTCGCGCTGTACGAGTCGGCGCTGGCCGTGGCCGGGGCTGACCCGCCGTCACCGGCGCAACGGGCGGCGGTCGCGCTGGCCAACGGCCTGGTCGCGTTCGGGCGGCGCCACCTCGCGGACGCCGAGCGGCTGGCCAGGCAGGCGCGGGTGCTGGCGCTGGACGCCGACCTCGGCCACGAGTTGGGGGAGGCCTCGACGCTGCTCGCGCTCGTCGCGCACGCCCGCGGCACGTGGCACCGGGTGTTCCGGGAGGAGTTCTGCGACTCCGTGCGGCGCCCGACGCGGCCCGAGGTCCACGACGCGCACCTGTGCTTCCAGGAGTTCTACCTCTACGGGCCCGAGGGCCCGTTCGAGCGTCGACCAACCCGGTTCGCCGGCCAGTCCCCGTGCACCGCCGGCGTTCGCGAGCCACTCCGCCTCGTCGAAC
>NZ_JBFAAX010000320.1:0-6576 GCF_040639995.1 Actinosynnema sp. NPDC023658
CCGGCGTTCCCGCAGGATGCCGGGCAGCACGAGGTTGGCGTAGGCGTCGCGCTGGCGGACCGCGCGCAGCGTGTCCAGCGCGGCCTGGCGGGCCGGGTCCTCCACCGGCGGCCGGGCCGGGCCGCTGCGCCCGCGCGGCGGGTGGGCTCGCTGCGGCCGGGACGGACGCGAAGACCTCTGGGTCATGAAATCCGCTCCCCCGCCTCGATCCGGACGCCGCGCGCCCAGTCGGTCGCCGACATCCGCTTCTTGCCCTGTGCCTGCACGTCGCCCAGCACCACCGGGTCGGTGGCCGTGCCGACGAGCACGCGCTTGCGCTCCACCCTGATCTCGCCGGGAGCCAGCGGTTCGAAGCCCTCGCCACCACCCTCGACGGGCAGGACGGGACCGAGCTTGAGCCGTTCGCCGCGGAACTCCGCCCACGCGCCGGGGTCCGGCGTGACCGCGCGGGCCACCCGGTCGATCGCGACGGCCGGCGTGCCGAAGTCCAGCCGGGCGTCGTCGACGGTCACCTTCGGCGCGTAGCTCACGCCCTCCTCGGGCTGGTCCACCGCGCGCAGCGTGCCGTCCGCGATGCCGTCCACAGTGGACAGCAGGAGCTTCGCGCCGGACTCGGCCAGCCTGCCCAGCAGGTCACCGGCCGTGTCGCGCTCCCGCACCCGCTCGGTCACCACGCCGAACACCGGGCCCGCGTCCAGCGCCTTGACGATGCGGAACGTGGTCGCGCCGGTGATGTCGTCGCCGTGCCGCACGGACGCCTGCACGGGTGCCGCGCCGCGCCAGGCCGGCAGCACCGAGAAGTGCAGGTTCACCCAACCGTGGGTGGGGATGGAGAGGGCGGACTCGGGCAGCAGCGCGCCGTAGGCCACGACCGGGCACAGGTCCGGACGCAGCTCCTCCAGCCGCGCCTGGAACACCGGGTCGCTCGCCTTGGCCGGGGTCAGCACCTCGATGCCGCGTTCGTCGGCCAGCGCCGCGACCGGGGAGCGCTCGACCCGGCGACCGCGTCCGGACGGGGCGTCCGGGCGGGTGACGACGGCCACGACCTCGTGCCGACCGGAGTCCAGCAGCGCCCGCAGCGACGGCAGCGCGACCTCGGGTGTGCCCGCGAAGACCAGCCGCATGTCAGACCCCTCCGCGTGGTGCCGGTGGGATCGGTCGAGACGGCCTGGTTGCTGGGACGAACACGCACTCTCCTCGCTTCGGAGCGGTCTGCGCGACCGCAGACCGCAAGTCTAGGAGAGCGCCCCCGACCCAGCTCGGGCATCCACCGACCCGCGGTGCTCAGCCGCCGAACAGCGGGTGCGGCGACTGCTTGATCGTCGGCACGCCGCCGTCGAACCACGACTGCTGCCGGATCGCCCGCATCGCTTCCTTGCGGGTCAGGTCGTCCAGGCGGTCGAGGAAGAGCACGCCGTCGAGGTGGTCGGTCTCGTGCTGGATGCAGCGCGCCAGCAGGTCCGTGCCCTCGACCTCGATCGGCTCGCCGTGCATGTTCCAGCCCTTGGCGACGACGTGGCGGTGGCGGCGGCAGTCCCACGACATGCCGGGGATGGACAGGCAGCCCTCCGGGCCGTCCTGCTCCTCGTCCCCGACGACGTCGAACGTCGGGTTCACCAGGTGCCCGGCGAAGCCGTCGCAGTGGTAGGTGAACACCCGCAGCCCCACACCCAGCTGGGGTGCCGCGAGACCGGCGCCACCGGCTTCGCTCATCGTGTCCCACAGGTCCTTGACCAGCTTGCGCAGCTCCGCGTCGAAGTCGGTCACCTCGACGGCGGGCGTCCGCAGCACAGGGTCGCCGAACAGCCGGATCGGTTGGACGGTCACGCGCACTCCTCGCAGCCTGGGAGGTCCCAGTCTACGAAAAGCCGCTCAGTGCTCCAGGTCACGGCCGAGGAAAGCGACCCCGACCAGCGCGGCCAGGAAGTGCCCGACGAACCGGACCGCCGTCGTGGCGACCTGCGACGCCTTCGCGGCCTCACCGGTCACGGCCCTCGTGGTCGTGCCCGACATGGTGATCGTGGTCATGTCCCCTCCTCGCGCTCTCCGCATCACGCCTCGACGGCGTGCTCCCAGAGTGCGCCCGGAGGACGTCGGCCGGCGTCCGCTCGGAGTAGCGACCGGCCCTCATCCCCCGGTATGAGGTCCGCTCACCGCCGCGCTACCGCCACCGCGCCGTCGTCGTGACCGGAAACCACCACCTTCGCCACACCACCTTCGCCACACCACCCCCGCTACGCCGTCACCGGCTGGTCGGCCACACCGCCCTGGCCGCGCCACCGCCGCGCCGGGTCGTCTCGGCCGCCGCACGCCACCGGCCGTCGGGCAGGCGCTCCACCGCCGTGGCCGCCCCGATCTCACCGGTCGACGTGAACCGGTGCCCCAAGGCCCGCAACTGCTCCGCCTCCGGGGTCGCGAGGAACGCCTCCTCCGCCTGCGTGCTCGCGGCGTTGCGCTGGGACGCCCGCGGCGCGGCGATGGCGTCCACCAGCCGCATGTCGCGGTCCAGGCGGTTGATCAGCACCTGGAGCGCCGTCGTGATGATGGTCGCCCCACCCGGCGAACCCAGGGCCAGCACCGGCTTGCCGTGCTGCAGCACGATGGTCGGGGACATCGACGAGCGCGGGCGCTTGCCGGGACCGGGCAGGTTCGGGTCGGGCACCCCCGGCGTGACCGGGGTGAAGGAGAAGTCGGTCAGTTCGTTGTTGAGCAGGAACCCGCGACCGGGCACCACGATGCCGCTGCCGCCCTCCTGCTCGATCGTCAGCGTGTACGCCACCACGTTGCCCCAGCGGTCCGCGACGGTGAGGTGCGTGGTGTCCGTGCCCTCGTACGCGGTGGCCGCGGGCGCACCGCCGGCCGCGCACGGGGTCGCGTGGCGCGGGTCGCCGGGTGCGACGACGCCCTCCATCGCCCGCGTCGGGGAGATCAGGCACGCGCGGCTGTCCGCGAAGCGCTGCGAGAGCAGCTCACGGGTCGGGACGTCGCTGAACGCCGGATCGCCCACCCACCGGTTGCGGTCCGCGAACGCCAGCCTGCTCGCCTCCAGGAACCGGTGCAGGTACTGGACCTGCGTCTCCGCCGACAGGTCGGTCGTCTCCAGGATGTTCAACGCCTCCCCGACGGTCGTGCCGCCGGACGAGGGCGGTGCCATGCCGACCACGTCGAAGTCGCGGTAGCGGACGCGGGTCGGCTCGCGCAGCGGTGCGTCGTACGACGCCAGGTCCTCCGCCGTCAGGTCGCCGGACCGGACCTCGCGGGTGGCCCCGGCGACCAGCGGCGGCTGCCGGACCGCGCCGAGCAGGTCACGGGCCACGTCGCCGCGGTAGAACGCGGACACGCCCCGCCGGCGCAGCAGGCGGTAGGTGTCCGCGAGGTCGGGGTTGCGGAACGTGCTGCCGACCGCGGGCGGGGCTCCACCGGGCAGGTACAACGCGCTGGTCGAGGTGAAGTCCGCGAACCGGGCGGCGTTGTCGGTGACCTGGCGGTGGAACGTGGCGTCGACCGTGAAACCACGCCGGGCCAGCTCCTCAGCCGGGCGGACGGCCTGGTCGAGCGACCAGGAGCCCCACTGCCGCAACGCCCGCTCCCAGGTGCGCGGCGTGCCCGGGACACCCACCGACAACCCGCTGGTCACGGCCTCCGCGAACGGGATCGCCTGGCCGTCCTCCACGAACAGGTCCTCACCGGCGGACGCCGGAGCCGTCTCACGGCCGTCCACTGTGGACACCCGGTGGGTGCGGGCGTCGTAGTGCACGAGGAACCCGCCACCGCCGATGCCGGCCGAGAACGGGTCCGTGACGCCCAACGCGGCGGCGACGGCGACCGCGGCGTCCACCGCGTTGCCGCCGCGACGCAGGACGTCGACGCCGATCTGCGAGGCGTCGGGGTCGACGCTGGACACCACGCCGCCGAAACCGACGGCTTCGGGGACGCGCGGCGCGTCGGCGGCGGGCTGGGCGGAGGCGGTGACAGGCAGGAGCGGTGCGACGAGGAGGGCTGCGAGGACGCTGGCGACAGTCGACCGGAGCATCGTTCCCTTCTACTCCACCCCGGCCGTGCCCGCGACCCGATCGGAGAACACCACCGGACAGCACCACTCGGAAGCACGCCAGGGACTTGGAGCGGTCAGAGGACTTCGAGCGGGTCGAGCTTGACCCGCACCACGTCCGGTTCCTTCCGGGCGCTGCGCACGGCCAGCACCTCGGCCAGCACGGACGCGAGCGCGCGGCCCTCCGTCCTGGCGACCCGCACCAGCGCGCGTTCCTTGTCCTCGCCCATGGGCACCGGCCCCAGCACCTCGCCCGTCGGCGGCAGCCGCAGTTCCTCCAGCACGCCGGCCAGGGCGTCCGGGGCACCGTCCACGGTCGCCATCCGCACGGCGGGCGGGAACCCCAGCTCGGTCCGCGCCGCCAACTCCTGCCTGGCGTGCCACACCGGGTCCCAGCGGACCAAGGCCTGCACCGGGGCCAGCGACGAGTCCGCGACCACCACCACCCGGCCCGCCGCGTGCACCAGGGCCGCCGCGGTCATCCAGCGGCGCAGGGTCTCCTCCGCCGCGCGCAGGTCGGCCCGACCGAGCAGGGCCCAGCCGTCCAGCAGCAGCGCCGCGCCGTAGCCGCCCTCCGCGACCGGTTCCGCGCCGGGCGTCGACACCACCAGCGACCGGCCACCCGGCACCGCGGACAGCACCTCGTCACCGCCCGACGTGCGGACCGGGACGCCGCTGAACGCCCGGCCCAGCTCCTCGGCCGTGCGGCGGGCCCCGATGACCTGGCCGCGCAGCCGGCGCGAACCGCAGTTCGGGCAGCGGTACGCCGCCTCGGTCGCGCCGCACCACCGGCAGTACGCGGGCCTCGGCACGCCGTCCTGGGTGCCGCCCGGCAGGGCCAGCGGTCCGGCGCACCGGCGGCAGCGGGCCGGTGACCGGCACTGCCCGCAGGCCAGGGCCGGGACGTACCCGCGCCGGGGCACCTGGATGAGCACCGGGGTGTCGGCCGCCAGCGCGGCCCGCGCCGCGTCGAACGCGATCGAGGGCAGCCGGGCCGACCTCGCCGCCGCGTCCTTGACCTCCTGCCACTCGTGGTCGCCCACGGCCGCCACCCGGGGCGCCACCGACCGCAGCTCGTCGCGGGCCGCGACGACCTCGTGCGCCCAGCCGCTGTCGACCAGCAGCTGCGCCTCCGCGGTCCGGGCGAAGCCGCCGACCAGCAGCGACGCGCCGGAGAGGTGCGAGCGCTGCACCAGCACGTCGCGCACGTTCGGGTAGGGCATCCGCGGTTCGGCGTGCAGGTCGTCGCCGTCGTCCCACACGGCCACCAACCCGAGGTCGTGCACCGGCGCGAACGCCGCGCCGCGCGTGCCCAGCACCACCCGCACCGCCCCGCGCCGCACGGCCAGCCACCGCTTGTACCGCTCGGACGGCCCGAGGTCGGCCGACAGCGTGACCACACCCTCCTCGCCCAGCAGCACCGCGCACGCCTGGTGCAGCCGCGCCAGGTCGCGGTGGTCCGGCACGACGACCAGCGCGCCCTTGCCGGTGCTCGCCACCGACGCCACGGCCGCGGCCGGGGGGGCGGGCCAGTCCTCGGCGGGCAACGCCTGCCACAGCGCCCGCGCGGCCCGGCCGGAGCGCAGCGCGTCGAGCAGGTTGGGTCCGAACGGGTAGCGCGCCCAGCCCTCGTCGGACGGCGGTACGGGGCGCGGCGCGGGTTCGGCGGAGGGCTTGGCCTCGACGCGCGCGTGCCGGGGAGGGATCGCCATCCGCAGCACGTCGATCAACGACCCCGCGTACCGGTCGGCCACCGCCCGCGCCAGCTCCGCCACCTCCGGCGACAGCACCGGCTCCGGTGAGATGACCCGGTCCAGGAAGGTCAGCTTGCGCCCGTACTCCGACGACTCCGCCCGCTCCAGCAGGTAGCCGTCCACCAACTGACCCGCGAACCGCACCCGCACCCGGCAACCGGGCACCGCGTCCGCGTCCTGCTCGGTGGACACCTGGTAGTCGAACGGCCGGTCCAGGTGGGCCAGCGGCACGTCCACGCACACGCGGGCAACCGGCAGCGCGGCGGCGGGAACACGCTCCCCGCGCCTGGTCGTCGCCTTGCCCGCCACGGGTGGAGGTCTACCAGAGGCCGGGGTGGGCGCTCGCAACCCGGGCCCGAACGGTGAACGGCACAGTCACCCCACCAGTATCGAACACACGTTCGAGTTAGGCAAGATCACCAACGGGTGAGCGCCCACCACCGCCCACATCGATGCGTTCACTCCACTCCATTGCAACGAAGACTGACCACTCGTTGCGTTAGATTCACAATCAGCGCAACGATTATCGAGCTCCTACCAGCTATAACACGGAATCAACGCAACGAGCATGTTGCCCGATCCGTAAGCGCAACGTAGCGTTTGTGTTGTCGGAAACACCGGTCAGAACGAGCCCAGGAGAGCACGATGCAGAAGTTCGACACCCCCACCACGATCTCCGCCGTCCTCGACGTCCCCGCCGGCCGCCTGCGGTTCATCGCCGCCGACCGCACCGACACCGCGGTCGAGGTCCTGCCCGCCGACGCCTCGAAG
>NZ_JBFAAX010000321.1:0-6556 GCF_040639995.1 Actinosynnema sp. NPDC023658
CCGCGGGCCGTGTCCCACTGTGCACGGCCATGCGTGGAGAAAACCTGTGCGTTCCTGCAATTCGCAGGTCAGCACGGGTGCGGAGGTGCCGCGCGGGGGGTCAGCGCTTGAGCACCAGCGCCTCCCACGGTCGCAGGTCCACGCAGCCGGGCGAGACGAGCTGCTCCTCGGTGTTCGCGAGGATGACGTCGGCGGTGGCCCACTCGCGGTCCAGCTCGGCGGTCTGGGGGCTGCCGCTGAGGTTGGCGACGACGAGCAGGCGGTCGTCACCGAGGGTGCGTTCGTAGGCGTAGACGTGGGGGTGGTCGGGCAGCAGCATGCGGAAGTCGCCCAGGGCCACGACCGGCAGCTCGTGCCGCAGCCGGATCAGGCGGCGGTAGTGGTGGAAGACCGAGCGGGGGTCGTCGTGCTGGGCGGCGGCGTTGAGCCAGGTGTGGTTGGGGTTGACCGCGATCCACGGTTCGCCCGTGGTGAACCCGGCGTTCGGGCCCGCGTCCCACTGCACGGGGGTGCGGGCGTTGTCGCGGCCCATCGCGCGCAGGCCGCGCCACACCGTCCTGGGCTCACCGCCTGCGGCGACGGCCTCGGCGTAGTGGTTGAGCGATTCGACGTCGCGCAGCTCCTGCACGCCGGTGAACGGGAAGTTCGTCATGCCCAGCTCTTCGCCCTGGTAGACGTAGGGCGTGCCGCGGTGCAGGTGCAGCACGGTGGCCAGCGCGGTGGCGGACTCGCGCCAGTGCTCGCCGTCGTCGCCGTAGCGGGACACGACGCGGGGTTGGTCGTGGTTGTTCCAGTACAGGCTGTTCCAGCCGACCTCGCCCAGCGCGGTCTGCCACCGGCCCAGCGAGGCCTTGAGGTCGCGCAGGTCCAGCGGCTTGGGGTCGAACTTGCCGCCGGGTCCGTGGTCGAGCGAGACGTGCTCGAACTGGAACACCATGTCCAGCTCGCCGCGTGCGGGGTCGGTGAACAGCCTGGCGTCCTCCCAGGTGACCCCAGGCATCTCCCCCACCGTCAACAACTCACCCGGCCGGCCGTCGAACACCTCGCGGTGCATCTCCTGGAGGAATTCGTGGATGCGCGGTCCCGTGCCGTAGTGCGGGAACCCGTCACCGAGCCCGCTGGTGCCGGTGGTCGCACCGTCGGGCAGGGCGGGGTCCTTGGAGATCAGGTTGATGACGTCCATCCGGAAGCCGTCCACGCCCCGGTCCAGCCACCACCGCATCATGGCGTACACCGCCTGCCGGACCTCGGGGTTCTCCCAGTTCAGGTCGGGCTGCTTGGGGGCGAACAGGTGCAGGTAGTACTCATCGGTGGTCTTATCGAGGGTCCAGGTCGGACCGGAGAAGAACGACTCCCAGTTGGTGGGCTCCGCGCCGGGCTGACCGGCCTCGAACCCGTCACGCGGCGCTCGCCACCAGTACCAGTCCCGCTTGGGGTTGTGCTTGGAGGAGCGGGACTCCACGAACCAGGGGTGCTCGTCGGAGGTGTGGTTTACCACCAGGTCCATCACCAGCTTCATGCCGCGGGCGTGCACCTCGGCCAGCAGGCGGTCGAAGTCCTCCAGCGTGCCGAACGCGGGATCGATGGCCTGGTAGTCGGAGATGTCGTAGCCGTTGTCGGCGTGCGGGGAGGCGTAGACGGGCGACAGCCAGATCACGTCGACGCCGAGCCGTTCCAGGTGGTCCAGCCTGGTGATCAGACCGGGCAGGTCGCCGACGCCGTCACCGTTGGAGTCGGCGAAGCTGCGCGGGTACACCTGGTAGACCACGGCCGAGGTCCACCACGGGGCGGTGTCCACGGGTGTGGTCACCGTCTGGTCGAGAGTCATGGATGTCCTTCGTGGGGAGTTATTTGACCGCGCCGAGGTTCACGCCACGCATGAGCGTGCGCTGGAAGAGCAGGAAGAACACCAGTGCCGGCAGGATGCCCGCCAGCGACGCGGCGGCCAGTGCGGTGGGGTCGCTCGTGTACTGGCCGCTCAACGCGCCCAGCGCGACCGACACCGTCTGGTTGTCCGCCGAGGGCAGCAGCACCAGGGGCAGGAAGAAGTCGTTCCAGGTCCAGATGAAGAAGAAGGTCATCAGCACCGCCATGGTGGGCCTGGTCAGCGGCAGGACGACGAGCCGCAGCACCTGGAAGCGGGTGGCGCCGTCGAGCCTGGCGGCTTCCAGCACTTCCGGTGGGAAGGTGCCCAGCACCGAGGACAGCATGTAGGTGCCGAAGGCGCTCTGGAGCACAGCCAGGATGACGACGACGCCGGTCATGGTGTCGTAGAGCCCGAGGTCGCGGGTCAGCACGAACAGCGGGTACACCAGCGCTTCCTGCGGAACGGTGAACGCGAGCATGAACAACGCGAGGATCCACACCCGGCCGCGGATGCGGCCGATACCGATGGCGAACGCCGACAACAGGCTCAGCGCCACCGCGATCAGGGCGACACTGCCGCTGATCACGACGCTGTTGAGCAGCTTGCGGTTGAAGTCCACACCGCCCCAGAAGTCGACCAGCGCGGAGAAGTCCAGCTCGGTGGGCAGCGAGACCGGTCCGTTGGCGATGTAGTCGGGCGCGGGCTTGAACGCGTTGATGATCGCGATCCAGAACGGGAACAGCATCAGCAGGCCGACACCGGCGACCAGGACGAGCACCACCCAGCCGTTGACACCGCGCTTGCGGCGCTTGATCCGGCGCGCGGAGGTCTCTGACGGGGGCGTCGCGGTCACGGCCGGCTTCTCCAGGCTATCCACGGCCATCTTCGAACCCTTCGGAGTTGCGGGTCTGGTAGCGCAGCAGGGCGACCGCGACGACCGAGATCATCAGCGCCAGCACGGACGCCACCGCGGCGCCGTAGCCGACCTTGGTGGTGGTGAAGAAGTTGGAGAAGGAGAAGTAGGCGGGCACGATCGTGCTGGTGCCGGGACCGCCACGGGTGAGCACGAAGATCGGCGCGAACACCTTCAGCGCGGCCACCGAGGTGGTGATCAGCACGACCGCGATCTCCGGCCGGAGCTGGTTGAGCGTGATGGTGCGGAACTGCTGCGACCAGGTCGCGCCGTCCAGCTCGGCGGCCTCGTAGAGCGCCGGGTCGACCCGGGACAGCCCGGCCATGAACACCACCACGGTGTAGCCGATCTGGAGCCAGACCAGCACGTTCATCACCGCGTAGATGGCCAGGTCGGAATCACCGAGCCAGTTGCGCGCCAGGCCGAGGTCGCGCAGGGTGGTGTTGATGATCCCGTACTGCGGTTGGTACATCCACTTCCACAGCACGCCCGCCACCGCGATCGGCAGGATCTGCGGCAGGTAGTAGGTGGCGCGCAGGAAGCTCGCCACCTTCGACCCGAACTTCGGCGAGATGTAGTTGAACAGCACGGCTGCGACCACCACCCCGATGGCCGTCGGGAGGATCGCCATGGCCACGATGAACGCCACGCTGTGCCGGAACGACGCCCAGAACAGCGGGTCGCCCAGCAGCCGCTGGTAGTTCTCGAACCCGATGAACTCCGGGTTGCCGACGCCCCGGAAGGACGTGAGGCTGTACCAGAGGTTCATCCCGAACGGCACGGCGACGACGGCGAGGAACCCGATCGCGCCCGGCAGGATGTACCACCAGTAGCCGCCCCGGCGTTCGGATGTGCCCTTGCGCGCCCGGCGTGGCGCGACGGTGTGCGTGGCTGTGTTGAGCGAGGACATGGCGATCCTTTCGGTCCGACCGGTGCTAGGCGGTCGGCTTCCCGGCGTCGTAGGCGGCCTTGATCGCCTCGACCACCTGCTGCGGGCTCGCGTCGCCACCGACGAGGTTGGTGGTGTTGGCGACCAGCACGTCGTTGAGCCCGGCCACCGGGAAGTCGGGGTAGAGGGCCAACCCGCCGCCATCGCCGGACAGCAGCTCGGTGAACCGGTCGCCCACCAGCAGGCCCATGGCCGAGCTGGCCGACCCCGGTTCGGACGCGACCGGCACGCCGCCCTTGTCGGCCAGGAGGTTCTGCACCTCGGGTCGCTGGGTGATCTCCAGGAAGTCGTAGGCGAGGTCCTTGTTCTTGGCCTTCGCGGGCACGACCCACAGGTTGCCGCCGGAGCCGGGGTGCAGCTTGTTGCCGGGGAAGAGGAACTGGCCGGTCTGGAACTTGGGCTGTTCGGCGATCTGCCCGGCCCACCAGGTGCCGGAGACGAACATGGGGTACTGGCCCGCGATGAACGCGTTGCCGGCGTCCTGCGCGGGGATGCCGGTGGAGTCGGTGCTGATGTACTTCTTGTCCACCCACTGGCGCATGGTGGTGGCGGCCTTCTCCCACGCCGACCAGTCCACGTCACCCTCGAACCGCTGGTAGGCGGCCAGGGACTTCTCGTCCATGTGCGCGAGCGCGAGCGCGTACAGCAGGTGCGGGCCGGGGTAGTCGGCCGAGCCGAGCGCGAGCGGCGTGACGCCCTTGTCGGCGAACGTCTTCAGCGCGTTCTCGAACTCGGCGAGCGTCGTCGGCACCTGCACGTTGTTCTGGGCGAACAGGTCCTGGTTGTACCAGACGCCGACGTACTCGCCGTAGTTCGTGATGCCGTAGCGCTTGCCCGACCCCATCAGCCCGTTGTCGTCGTAGAGCCCGACGTCCTGGGCGGAGTTGTCCAGCTTCCAGCCGCGGCTCGTGGCGACCTCGGTCAGGTCGGTGAGCAGGCCCGCCTTGGCCACGACACCGGCGGTGGCGTTGCCCTTGAGGTACTCCAGCACGTCCGGGGTGTCGTTGGAGTCGAGGATGAGCTGGCCGGACTGCTGCATCTGCTCGTAGGTCTTGAGCTCCTGCTTGACCGTGACGCCGGGGTGCTCCTTCTCGAAGATCGAGACGGCCTGCTTCCAGGCGGTCGACAGCGCGCTGTCGTCGGTCTCCCACCACCACACCTTGAGCGTGTTCGGGTCGCCGGAGTCACCTCCGCTCGAACACCCGGTCATCACCAGCGCCAAGGCGGCGGCCACCGCGGTGACCAGCCGTAGGGGGTGCTTGCGCATGTCGATCCTCCAGAGTCGCGACGGCGGCGTCGCCTACCGGGTTTTCTTTGTCGCAACATTAAGGGCGAAGTCACTGTAACGCGTCAACCCGCAGCTAGTCACGTTTTCGTCACGCCAGGGCTCTTGTCAGACAGTTTCGTCGCGGTACTATTGCGCTCCGGTTACCCCCGACCTCGACGAGGAGCGCACGGTGCTCGACGCCGCCTCACCCTGGGCACCCCTGCTGCCCTCCGCCCGCCGCGTGACGCTGGAGGTGCTGGTCCACGGCCCGCTGGCCCGATCGGAACTGGCGGACCGGCTGGGTCTGTCGACGGCGAGCCTGACCCGGCTCACCAAGCCGTTGATGGACACCGGCCTGCTGCGCGAGGTGGAGACGCCCAACCTCCGCGGCGGCGGGCGACCGTTGCAGCCGCTGGACGTCGACCCGGACGTGCAGCGGTTCATCGGCATCAAGCTCACGGGCTTCCGCGCCTACGGCGTGCTGACCAACCTGCGCGCGGACATCCTCGGCAGCGCCACCGTCGAGATCACCGACCAGAGCCCGGAAGCGGTCGTGGCCAGGATCGCCGAACTGGTCGCGTCACTGGACGACCCGGCCCGGCCCGTCGCCGCCATCGGCATCGGCATCGGCGCTGTCGTCCACGGGTTCACCCGCGTGCGCCGGGCGGTCTTCCTGCACTGGCAGGACGTCGACCTCGGCGCGGCGGTCTCCCGGGCCACCGGCAGGCCGACGGTGGTGTCCAACGACCTCGACGCCCTGCTGGAGGCCGAGCACTGGTTCGGCGACGGCCGCGACGTGGAGAGCTTCGCCGTGCTCACCATCGGCGCCGGCGTCGGCGGCGGGCTCGTGGTGCACGACCGGTTGGTCGGGGGTCCGGACTCGGGCCTCGGCCTGCTCGGTCACTTCCCCATCGACCCGCTCGGCCCGGCCTGTCCCGAGGGGCACCGCGGCTGCGTGAAGGCACTGCTGACCACCGACGCCATCCGGTCGCAGGCCGCCCTGACCCTGGGCCGGTCCGTCACCTACGACGAGGTGCTCGACCTGGCCGAGGCCGGTGACCAGGTCGCCGACCAGATCATCGGCCGGGCCGCCCACGCGTTCGGCACGCTGATCGCGGCCGTCGCCAACATCGCCCAACCGGAACGGGTCATCCTCACCGGTGAGGGCATCCGGCTCGCCCAGGTAGCCGAGGCGCGGGTCCGCGCCGGCATCGCCCAAGCCCGCCACGCCGAGGCGTCACCGATCGACCTGCGGTTCATCAACGACGACCCCACGCTCTGGGCCCGCGGCGCGGCCGCCGTGGCGATCCAGCGCACCGTGCTCGCCTCCCTGCCCCCGCGCACCACGACCTGACCCGTCGCACGAACCCCTACCGCGGCCGCGGCGTAGCAGCCGTGGCGATGACGCACGCCCATGACCGCCGGTGGAAGCTCAACGAGGAGCACTCATGCGCACATCCCGTCCCCACAGACCTCTCGGTGGCAGAGCGATCGCACTCGCCGCCGCCGGTTGCCTGCTCGTGGTGCCGCCCGCCGAGGGGGACACCGAACCGCCGGGAG
>NZ_JBFAAX010000322.1:0-6553 GCF_040639995.1 Actinosynnema sp. NPDC023658
GTGGGTCAGGAGTGCGGGCAGGTGTCCCGGTACTCCGAGATCGCCGTGGCACGCGGCGCGGGGCAGAGGAATTGCTCGTACCGGGTGTCGTTGTCGACGAACCGCTTCAGCCACGCGATGCTGTACTTCGCGATCGTCGTGTTCGAGGTGTTCGGCGCGAAGTGGCTCGCGCCCGCCAGTTCGAGGTAGGCCTTGTCCAGGGTGGACGGCAGGCCGTTGTAGAACGGCTCGGAGTGGCTGGCGACCGGGGCGACGGTGTCGTCCTGCGCGCCCACGACCAGGGTGGGGGTCTGCACCGAAGACCACGTCTTCGTGGTGTTCCACGCGGTCAGCGGGATCGAGGCCTGCAGCGTCGGCCGGTCCTTCGTGGCCTCCAGCGCGCCGCCGCCACCCATGGAGTGACCCATCACGCCCAGCCGGGTGGAGTCGATCCGGCTGCGCACGGTGCTGGTGGTCGTCAGGTAGTCCAGCGCGGCCAGCAGCTGGTCGCCGCGGGAGGCGGGCTGGTCGTACCGGGAGTTGGTGTCGATGATGAAGATGACGAAGCCCTGCGAGGCCAGGCGCGGCCCCAACCAGGACAGGCTCGACTGGCTCGCCGTGTAGCCGGGCGCGACGGCGACCGCGCCGAACGTGCCCTCGGCGGTGCTGGTCGGGTAGTAGATCGTGCCGCCGCCGAAGCCGCGCACGCTCGTCGCGGAGACGGTGGCCTGGCTGGTGGCGAACGGACCGCGGGTGGCCTCGATGCTCGACGTGGTCGGCGCGGGGCCGCGTTCGTACGGGTTCTCCGCGGCCTGGGCGACCGCGCCGGAAGTGGTGAGGGCGACCGTCGCGACGAGAATCAGCGCGCGGCGGGACAGGGGAGACCTCGAAGGCATGGTTGTGCTTCTTCCCAGGACGACAAGGACTTGGCGGAGAGAGTCCTGAGTGGACCTTGGCAGCGGATCGAGTCTGACCCACTACCTACTCTCAAGTCAAGTAACCGCTTTCCGAACTTCTGTGGACGAATTCGCCGGGGATAAATCCGAAAGGGATTCAGGTGAACCGATTGAGTGAATGATCGATTCGACGTCCGCTCCCTCGTCCGGACCGGAACGCGGGCCGGGGACCGTAACCCCCACCTGCGCGGAAGCGCTCCCACAGAACCCTTGACCCCGACCGGCGGGGTGGCGAGGATCGGGCGCGACAGAGCCGTCGCCCCTGAGACGAACGGAACCGCCGATGTCCCGCAGACACCTGAGCGCCGCACTGGCCGCGGTGCTCGCCGCCGGTCTCATCACCGGAGGCGCCGTGGCGAGCGCCTCCCCGGAGTCGACCTCGCGCCAGCCGGTCGTCGGTGAACCGCGCACCGAGCACGGGTGCGCCCGGATCGAGAAGTCCCTCCCGCGGCTGGCCGACTGGCCGCGCGTCGACAGCCGGGTCGACTCCACCCCCGCCGACGAGCGGCGGATCCGCAAGATCCTCGCCGGGATGACGCTGGCCGAGAAGGTCGGCCAGATGACCCAGCCGGAGATCGGCGCGATCACCCCGGACGAGGTGCGCGAGTACGGCATCGGCTCGGTGCTCAACGGCGGCGGCTCCTGGCCGAACCGCGACAAGCACGCCGCGCCCGAGGCGTGGCTCGCCCTGGCCGACGCCTACTGGGACGCGTCCAAGGCCAGTCGCACGAAGGTGCCCGTGATCTGGGGCATCGACGCCGTCCACGGCAACAACAACGTCTACGGCGCGACCGTCTTCCCGCACAACATCGGCCTCGGCGCCGCGCACGACCCGTGCCTGGTCAGGGACATCGGCCGGGCGACCGCCGAGCAGATCCGCGCCACCGGCCAGGACTGGGCGTTCTCACCGACGCTGGCCGTGCCGCAGGACGACCGCTGGGGCCGCACGTACGAGGGCTTCTCCGAGGACCCGCGGATCACCCGCGCCTACGGCTACGAGGCCGTGCTGGGTCTGCAGGGCAACAGCAAGCGGCGGGTCGGCGTGCTCGCCACCGCCAAGCACTTCATCGGTGACGGCGGCACGATCGGCGGCAAGGACCAGGGCGTCAACCCGTCCTCCGAGGCCGAGATGATCAACGTGCACGGCCAGGGCTACTACGGCGCGCTCGCCGCCGGCGCCCAGACCGTGATGGTGTCGTTCAACAGCTGGACCAACGAGGAGCTGGGCATCGACGAGGGCAAGCTGCACGGCAGCAAGCTCGCGGTGAACGACATCCTCAAGGGCAAGATGGGCTTCGACGGCCTGGTGGTGTCCGACTGGAACGGCATCGGCCAGGTCGCGGGCTGCACCAACGCGAGCTGCCCGCAGGCGATCAACGCGGGCATCGACGTGGTCATGGTGCCGAACGAGTGGAAGGCGTTCATCTCCAACACGATCGCGCAGGTCGAGAACGGTCAGATCCCGCTCGCCCGCATCGACGACGCGGTCACCCGCATCCTGCGCGTCAAGCTCCGCTCCGGCGTGCTGGACGGCGAGAAGCCCTCGCAGCGCGACGACGCCGGCTCGGCCGACGCGCTGGAGGCCCGCAAGGTCGCCCGCGAGGCGGTGCGCGAGTCGCAGGTGCTGCTCAAGAACGACAACCGGGTGCTGCCGCTCAGCCCGCGGTCGAAGGTGCTGGTCGTCGGCAAGAGCGCGGACAGCCTGCAGAACCAGACCGGCGGCTGGACGCTGACCTGGCAGGGCACCGGCAACACCAACGCCGACTTCCCCAACGGCACGACCATCCTCGGCGGGCTCAAGGAAGCGCTCGGTGAGCGCAACGTCGTGTTCAGCGAGAACGGCGACGTCGACCCGGCCGGGTTCGACGCGGTCGTCGCGGTGATCGGGGAGACCCCGTACGCGGAGGGCGTCGGCGACATCGGCAAGCGCACGCTGGAGGCCGCCAAGCTGTACCCGAACGACCTGGCCGTGCTGGACAAGGTCAGCGGCAAGGGCAAGCCGGTCGTCACGGTGTACGTGTCCGGCCGCCCGCTGCACGTCAACAAGGAGATCAACCGCTCGGACGCGTTCGTGGCGGCGTGGCTGCCCGGCACCGAGGGCGGCGGCGTGGCCGACCTGCTGGTCCGCGGCCGGTACACCTACCCCGGCTACACGGGCACGCTGTCCTACTCGTGGCCGCGCAGCGCCTGCCAGACGCCGCTGAACGCGGGCGGCGAGGGCTACGACCCGCTGTTCAAGCCGGGTTACGGCCTGCGGAGCTGGGAGACCGGCAGGGTCGGGAAGCTCGACGAGACCTCGCCCGAGTTCGGCTGCTCCGGCAACGGCGGCGGCGGCACCGCGACCGAGGACCTGGAGATCCACGTGCGGACCGACGTCGCGCCGTACAAGAGCTTCATCGGCTCACCGGACAACTGGGGCGGCACCGAGCTCGGCCCGGACGGCGAGGCGGCGCACAGCTCGATCTCCGTCGTGCCGGCGGACGTGAACGTGCAGGGTGACGCGATGAAGACGACGTGGACCGGCACCGGGCCGGGCCAGGTCTACCTCCAGGACCCGGCGGGCGGCAGCGACCTGCGCGGGTACCTCAACGCCAACGCGGCGCTGGTGTTCGACGTGATCGTGCACCAGGCGCCGGCCGCGCGGACCGTGGTGAGCACGCACTGCCAGTACCCGTGCTTCGCCGAGGTCAACGCGACGGGGCTGTTCGGCGGGCTGCCGACGGGCGTGAAGTCGACGGTGAAGATCCCGATCTCCTGCTTCGGGCAGGGCGGGCTGGACCTGGAGAACGTCAACACGCCGTTCCTGGTCTACACCGAGGGCGCGTTCCAGGCGTCGTTCGCGAACGTCCGCTGGGTTCCCAAGGCCGCGGCCGACCCGGACGCGAAGACGTGCGCCGAGCTGACGTGAGCCCGAACTGACGTGAAGGGGGCGGGCCCGGCCGCTGGGTCCGCCCCCTTCCGCACGTCAGTACCCGATGGTGAACCTTTGCCGCCGGTGGGTCGGCGTCTCGGCCTCGTCCAGCAGCGCCACCGCCAGGTCCTCCACCGAGGCGGTCGTGCCCACCTGCTCGTCGCCGCCGACCCGGAACGCGCCGGTCCGCTCGCCGGGCTCCAGCACGGCCGGCGGGCTGAGGTAGGTCCAGTCCGCGACCCGGTCCGCCCGGCACACCGCCAGCTGCTCGGCGCACGCCCGCGCGATCGGCTTCAGCGCGTCCGGGAAGTCGGGCGCCTCCTCGACCGTGTGCCCGCGGGGCGTCACGAGGGTGGCCGCGCCGCCGACGAGCAGCAGGCGGACCCCGGTCTGCGCCACCCCGGCGAGCAACGCCCGTGCGGCGGCCACCAACTCGCCCTCGTGGCCCGGAACCGGCCGGGTCGCGCTGATCACCACGTCACGGCCCTCGCTGAGCCGGACGACGTCCGCCACCACTCCCGCGTCACCGACCTCGCCGCCCGGACCGGGCCGGCGGCTGACGGGCGTGACGTCGTGACCGCGCCGCCGCGCCTCCTCCACCACCCGGCTGCCGACGCTACCGAGCGCTCCGAACACCGTGATCCGCACGGTTCTCCCCCTTCTCCCGCACCGACTCCTGCACTGTTGCCTTCTGCTCTGTTGCCTTCTGCTGGGCTGTCCTCTGTTGGGCGACGACGAGCGCCCCGAGCACGACGACCGCGCCGAGCACCTGCCACGCGGTCAGCCCCTGGTCGAGCAGCAGCCACCCGACGGCGGTGGCCACGACCGGGCTGAGCAGCCCGAGGAACGTGACCTGGGTGGCGGGCAGCAGCCGGAGGCCGCGGAACCACACCGCGTAGGCCAGCGCGCCGCCGATCGTGCCCAGGTAGGCGTAACCACCGATGTTGGTCAGGCTCAACGCGGGCGGTGCGCCCTCCACCAGCAGCGTCACCGGCAGCAGCACCACACCGCCGCCGACGAGCTGCCAGCCGGTGACGGCGAGCAGCGGCGCGGGGGACGTCCACCGCTTGCCGAGCACCACGCCGCCCGCCATCGAGACCGCGCCGCCGAACGCCGCCGCGATCCCGATCCAGTCCAGCCGCGCGTCCGCCCGCAGCACCAGCAGCGCCACGCCGACGATGCCCGCGATCGCGGCGAGTGCCGTGCGCGCCGTCATCCGCTGCCCGAGCAGCAACGCCGCCAGGCCCGCCACCACCAGCGGCTGCACCGCCCCGACGGTCGCCGCCACCCCGCCCGGCAGCCGGTACGCGGCCAGGAACAGCAGCGGCAGGAAGATCCCGATGTTGAGCGTCCCCAGGACCAGCGACCGCCACCACCAGTCGCCGCGCGGCAGCCGCCGCGTGACCGCGACCAGCAACAACCCGGCCGGCAACGCGCGCAGCAGGGCGGCCAGGAGCGGCCGGTCCGGCGGCAGGTACTCGGTGGTCACGAAGTAGGTCGTGCCCCACACGGCGGGGGCGAACGCGGTCACCCATTTGCTTAGCACTAAGACAAAGTAGCTCAGCGCTAAGGTATCTGGGTGGTGATCTGGCTCACCGCTAAGCTAGGTCGGTGGCAGATCACGTCGACCTGGTGCTCTCCCAGTGGCAGGAGCGGCGCCCCGACCTCGACGTGTCGCCCATGGCGGTGATCGGCAGGCTCAGCCGCCTCGCCCGCCTGGTCGACGGGGAGCTGGGCAGGACGTTCGCCGCGCACGACCTGGACCGGGCGTCGTTCGACGTCCTGGCCACGCTGCGCCGCAGCGCGCCGCCGCACCGGTTGACGCCGACCGAGTTGATGCGCGCCTCGATGGTCACCTCCGGTGCGGTGACGCAACGGCTCGACCGCCTGGAGGCGCGCGGTCTCGTCGCGCGGACGCCCAACGAGCACGACGGCCGCGGTGTGCTCGTCGCCCTCACCGACGCCGGTCGCGAGCTGATCGACCGCACGCTGCCCGACCACCTCGCCACGGAGAACCGGCTGCTCGGCGCGTTGTCGAAGCGCGAGCGGGCGGCGTTGGCCGAGACGTTGAAGCAGCTGCTGGAGTCGCTCGGCGACAAGTGAGACCCCGTCCACCCGAGGCAGGTCACGAGATCTCCGACCCGGACGCCACGCCCGGTCGCGAACCCCGCCCACTTGCCACAGCAGTCCCGGTTGGGTTGGCTGGGTTGCACCGGGTGGGTACACGCGATCCAAGGGGGACAACCGTGACGCAACGACGCCTCGCGCTCGTCGGCGCCTTCGTGCTCACCGCGGCGCTGGCCTCGGCCGCCCCGGCCTCCGCCGTCGTCGCGGACGTCAGCCCGCACTGCCAGGAACCGGGCTACTGCCTGTTCTCGGGCGCGGACTTCACCGGGACGCGCGCGGTCCTGCCGTCCACGTACGGCTGTCACCCGGTCAGCGACGTGGGCTTCGCGACGGCCCGTTCGGCGGCTCGCGGCTTCGGGGACGGCACGGGACTGGTGCTGTACTCCGACACCACCTGCACCACCAGCGTGGCCGTGGTGCGCCAGGAGGTCCCGACCACCGCCGCCAAGTCCTACCGCCTCCTGCCGATCCCCGCCTGACCGCGAGAGTCCTACGTTCACGCGCCGAGAGTCCTACGTTCAGAGCCCGTGAGTTCAACGCTGAGCCCTTACGCCGTTCGTCGTGAGCGTTGAACTCATGC
>NZ_JBFAAX010000323.1:0-6553 GCF_040639995.1 Actinosynnema sp. NPDC023658
CGGTACTTACACCGTGAGAGCGCTCTCATGAGAGCGCTCTCACGGTGTCGGGTCCCAGGCCCGGCGAGTGCGTCGAGGAGGACGGATGAGCAGGACTCTGGTCGGCCGGACGACGTCGGTCACGGCGGTGGCCCTGGCCGCGACCCTGGTGGCCGCGTGCGGTGGCGGGGGAGGTGACTCGGGTGACGGCAAGGTGAAGCTGTCGATCGGCATCTTCTCGGACTTCGGCTACACCAACCTGATCCAGGAGTACCAGGCGGCGCACCCCGGGATCGAGGTCGAGCAGCGCACGGTCAAGATGGAGCAGCACCACACGCAGCTGGCCACGCAGCTCGCGGGTGGTCGGGGGGCTGCCGACATCGTGGCGATCGAGGAAGGCAACATCACGCAGTTCCGCCAGTCGAAGGACAAGTTCGTCAACCTCGCGGACTACGGCGCCAAGGAGCTCGAGAGCCAGTGGGCGGCCTGGAAGTGGAACCAGGGCACCACCGACAACGGTGACTTCGTGCTCGGCCTCGGCACGGACATGGGCAGCCTGGCGCTCTGCTACCGCCGCGACCTGTTCGAGGCCGCCGGCCTGCCCGCGGACCGCGAGGAGGTCGGCAAGCTCTGGCCGACCTGGGAGAAGTACCTCGAGGTCGCGGACACCTTCACGCGGAAGACGCCGGACAAGAAGTTCGTCGACGCGGCGCAGAACGTCTACAAGGCGATCCTCGACCAGACCGAGGAGGGGTACTTCGCCAAGGCCGACGACTCGTTCATCGGCGGCGAGAACGAGCAGGTCGAGCGGGCCTTCACGTTGGCGGCGAGCCTGGGTGAGAAGAAGCAGACCGGCGCGCTGGCCCCGTTCAGCCAGGACTGGAACGTCGCCCTCAAGCAGGCGTCCTTCGCCACCACCACCTGCCCCGCGTGGGCGTTGGCGCTGATCAAGGCGGGTGCCGGTGACGAGGCCGCCGGCAAGTGGGACGTGGCCGCGGCGCCCGGTGGCGGCGGCAACTGGGGCGGGTCGTTCCTGGCCGTGCCGAAGCAGGGCAAGCACCCCAAGGAGGCCTACGAGCTGGCCAAGTGGCTGACCTCGCCCGAGCAGCAGAAGCGGATCTTCAAGGAGACCGGCAATCTGCCGAGCGAGCCCGCCGCCTACCAGGACCCCGAGGTCACCGCGACGACCAACGAGTACTTCAACGCCGCGCCGGTGGGCAGGATCTTCGGCGACTCGGCGGAGAGCCTGGAGCCGACCTACCGCGGCACGAAGGACTCCAAGGTCACCCCGGTCTTCAACAACGCCCTGTCGCGCGTGGAGACGGGCAAGCAGTCCAGCGCGGACGCGTTCGCCGAGGCCGTCCGGGAAGCGCGGGACGCGGCCAAGTGACGGTCGCACCCGAACGCGCGGCGGGGCGGGGCACGACGCCCGTCCCGCCGTCGGCGCAGCGCCTGTCGTGGCGGGACAAGCTCGGCCGGCTGGACACGAAGTACACGCCGTACGTGGTCGTGGCGCCGTTCTTCGTGGTGTTCGGCGTCTTCGGCCTCTACCCGCTGCTGTACACCGCCTGGGTGTCGCTGCACGACTGGCACCTCATCGACGGCGACCAGGGCTTCACCGGCCTGGCCAACTACACCGCACTGCTGTCGGACGGCAACTTCTGGAACGCGCTGGGCAACACGGTCAGCCTGTTCGTGCTCTCCACCGTCCCGCAGCTCCTCGCGGCGCTCGGCCTGGCCGCGCTGCTCGACCGCGGGCTGCGGGGCCGGGCGTTCTGGCGGGCCGGCGTGCTGCTGCCGAACGTCATCTCGGTGGCCGCGGTGGCGCTGGTGTTCGCGCAGCTCTTCGGCCGCGACTTCGGCATCGTCAACGCCCTGCTCGGCGTGGTCGGCGTCGACCCGGTCGACTGGCGGGCGCGGACGTGGGCCTCGCACCTGGCCATCAGCTCGATGGTGATGTGGCGGTGGACCGGCTACAACGCGCTGATCTACCTGGCCGCGATGCAGTCGGTGCCCAAGGACCTGTACGAGTCCGCGATGCTCGACGGCGCGTCGCGGTGGCGGGTGTTCCGGTCGATCACCGTGCCGAGCATCCGGCCGACGATCCTGTTCACCGTCATCGTGTCGACCATCGGCGGCATGCAGTTGTTCGTCGAGCCGCAGCTGTTCGACCCGGGCGGCACGGCCACCGGCACCGGCGGTGACGACCGGCAGTTCCAGACCCTGGTGATGTACCTGTACGAGAAGGGCTTCCGGTTGTTCGACGCGGGCTACTCGTCGGCTGTCGCCTGGGTGCTGTTCCTGCTGATCCTGGTGGTGGCGGTCGTCAACTTCACGCTGGCGCGGCGCATCGCGTCGAAGGGGTGAGGCCGGTGCTCGCGGTCAAGCGCGCCAACCGGGCCGGGCCCGTCGCCTACGCGGCGCTCGTGGTGATCCTGCTCGCGTCGGTCTTCCCGCTGTACTACTCGTTCGTCATCGCGAGCAAGGACAACTCCGCGCTGGGTGACGCGGTGCCGTCGCTGGTGCCCGGCGGGAACCTGGTCGAGAACCTGACCAGGGTGTTCGACACCGTCGACTTCTGGCTGGCGATGCAGAACTCGCTGGTGGTGGCGGGCACGGTGGCGATCAGCAACGTCGTGCTGGGCACGATGGCCGGGTTCGCGTTCGCCCGGCTGCGGTTCCGCGGCGGCAACGCGCTGTTCCTGGTCGTGGTCGGGACGTCGATGGTGCCCACCCAGCTGGGTGTCATCCCGCTGTACATGCTGATGTCCGACCTCGACTGGTACGGCACGCTCCAGGCGGTGATCGTGCCCGCGCTGATCGGCGCGTTCTCGGTGTTCTGGATGCGGCAGGCGTGCGAGGAGTCCGTGCCGCACGAGCTGGTCGAGGCCGCTCGGGTGGACGGGTGCTCGGTGCTGCGCACGTTCTGGCACGTGGCGTTCCCGGCGGTGCGCCCGCAGGCCGCGGTGATGGGCATGTTCACGTTCATGACCGCGTGGAACGACTTCTTCTGGCCGCTGATCGTACTGGATCCGAACGACAGCCCCACGGTGCAGGTGGCATTGTCGACCCTGGCCAGCGGTTACTACACGGACTACTCGCTGATGCTGTCCGGCGCGTCGCTCGCGGTGCTGCCGGTGGTGGCGATCTTCCTCCTGCTGGCGAGGCAGATCGTCGGCGGGATCATGCAGGGCGCTGTGAAGGGGTGAGCTCGTAGATGACGACAACCGACCCGGACACCGAGGTCGGGCGGGACGCGCTGCTGCGCTTCCCGCCGGACTTCCTGTGGGGAGCGGCGACGGCGTCCTTCCAGATCGAGGGTGCGACCACGGAGGACGGTCGCGGCCCGTCCATCTGGGACACGTTCGCGGCCAGGCCGGGGGCGGTGCTCGGCGGCGACACCGGTGACCCGGCGTGCGACCACTACCACCGCTACCGGTCCGACGTGGGCCTGATGGCGGAGCTGGGGCTCGCGGCGTACCGGTTCTCGCTGGCGTGGCCGCGCATCCAGCCGCTCGGCTCGGGCCGGGTGGAACCGCGGGGCCTCGCGTTCTACGACCGGCTGGTGGACGAGCTGCTGGACCGGGGCATCCAGCCGGTGGCCACGCTGTACCACTGGGACCTGCCGCAGGCGCTGGAGGACCGGGGCGGCTGGCGCGACCGCGACACCGCCCACCGGTTCGCCGAGTACGCGGCCCTGGCGCACGAGCACCTGGCCGACCGCGTCAAGCTGTGGACCACGTTGAACGAGCCGTGGTGCTCGGCGTTCCTCGGCTACGCCAACGGCGTGCACGCCCCCGGGGTGGTCGACCCGAAGGCGTCGCTGGAGGCCGCGCACCACCTCATGCTCGGTCACGGCCTGGCGGTGCGGGCCATGCGCGCGCAGGCGCCGGCCGACCACCGGTTCTCCATCGTGCTGAACTTCTGCTCGGTGTGGGTGGACGACGAGGCGTCCCAGGACGCGGCCCGCCGGGTCGACGGCCTGCAGAACCGCCTGTTCCTCGACCCGCTGGGCGGGCGCGGCTACCCGCAAGACGTCGTCGAGGACACGGCGTGGCTGGGCGACTGGACGGCCGTGGTGCGCGACGGCGACCTGGACGTGATCGCCACCCCGATCGACTGGATGGGCGTGAACTACTACGCCCCGACCCGCGTCGCCGCCGCGGCCGACCCGCTGGTGGTGAGCGGCGGACCGTTCCCCGGCCTGCGGGGCGTGGAGTTCCTGCCGCCGCGCGGCGAGGTGACCGGGTTCGGCTGGGAGGTCGACGCGCGCGGGCTCACCGAGCTGCTGGAACGCCTCCAGCGCGAGGTCGGCCTGCCGCTGGTCGTCACGGAGAACGGCTCGGCGTTCCCGGACGTGGTCGAGGGCGGCGAGGTGGTGGACGAGGCGCGGACCAGGTACCTGGTCGACCACCTGCGCGCGGTGCACGAGGCCGTCACGGTGGGCGTGGACGTGCGCGGGTACTTCGCGTGGTCGCTGCTGGACAACTTCGAGTGGGCCGCGGGGTACAGCCAGCGGTTCGGCATCGTGCACGTCGACTACGACACCCAGGTGCGCACGGTGAAGCGCAGCGGTCGGACGTTGGCCGGGGTGATCCGCGCCAACGCCGTCCCGGCGACGGGGTACGACGTGGTGTGACGCCCGCGGGGGCCGTCCGGTGACGCCGGGCGGCCCCGGTCGGCTACGCGGACTCGCGCCGGACCAGCACCGTCGGCAGGACCTCGCGCCGCGCCCGGATCGTCTCACCGCGCAGCAGCCGCAGCAGGTGGGTCACCATGTGGCGCACCTGCGCGCTGGTGTCCTGCCGCACGCTGGTCAGCGACGGCGACGAGTGCGGCGCGATCATCGGGTGGTCGTCGAACCCGACCACGGCCACGTCCTGCGGCACCCGCTTGCCCGCCTCGCGCAACGCGTCCAGCGCCCCGGCCGCCATGTGGTCGGACGCCACGAACGCCGCGTCCAGGTCCGGCACCCGCGCCAGCAACGCCTCCATCGCCCGCTTGCCGCCCTCGCGGGAGAAGCCGCCGTCGGCCGTCATCAACGCCGTCGTCTCGTCGTCCGCGCCGACCGCCGTGCGCCAACCGGCCAGCCGGTCCATCGCGGAGTGCTCGTCCAGCGGGCCCGTCACCGACACGACCTTCTTGCGCCCCAACGACAGCAGGTGCTCGGTGGCCAGCAGGCCGCCGCCCTCGTTGTCGTGGTCCACGGTGTGCAGCCCGCGCAGCGACCCCCACGGCCGGCCCGCGTACACCACCGGCAGCGGCAGCTTGCGGGCCACCGTGGGGAGCTGGTCGCCCTTGTGCGGCGCGAACAACAGCGCGCCGTCCACGTGCCCGCCCGCCATGAACCGCTCGGCGCGCGCCTGGTCCTGCGGCGAGTGCACCAGCATCAGCACCATCTGCACGTCCGCGTCGGCCAGCGACCGCGCCGCCGCCCGGATCAGCCACGCGAAGTGCGGGTCGTCGAAGATCTTCGGCTCGGGTTCGGAGAACACCACCGCCACCGCGCCGGAGCGCCTGGTCACGAGCGCCCGCGCGGCCTGGTTCGGCTGGTAGCCCAACTCCATCACCGCCGCCGTCACCGCCTCGTGCGCCTCCGGGCTCACCCTGGGCGAGGCGTTGAGCACCCGCGACGCCGTCGCACGGGAGACGCCGGCCTTCGCCGCCACGTCCTCCAACGTGGGCCGCGCGGCAGAGTGCGATTGAACCGACACGAGCACCACTCCTCGACGATCGCCTACGAACCCAGCTTAGCTGGAGGCGACCTGCCGGGAAGCGCTCTCAGGACGACCCGCGGCGGTGATCCGCGGCCCGCCGACGGCGACCGAGACCCGCAGCAACCCGTTCTCGCGGCGCAGCGAGGTCGGCAGCCCGGCGCGGGCCGCGGTGCGGACCAGACCGGTCTCGGCGGGCAGGCACCAGCCCACCAGCTCCCGCCGCCCGGCCGCCCGTGCCGCACCGGCCAGCGCGCCGAGCAGCGCGGTGCCCACGCCACGGCCCTGCCACCCGTCCTCCACCAGCAACGACACCTCCGCGCTGTCCGGAGTGGACATGGGGATGAGCTGCCCCATCGCAACCACCCGGTCCGCGCACTGGGCCACCACGGTGGTGCCGCGCGGCGGGCTGAGCAGCCGGTGCAGCCACCGCCGGGGCACCGTCCGCACGCCCGCGTGGTAGCGGGTGAACAGGGTGCCCATCGAGCACCGGGAGTGCAGCTCGGCCACCGCGTCCTCGTCGCCCGCGCTCCCCGGCCGCAGCACCAGCGCCATGCCGTCGTCGGTCACCAGCGCGGTCGACGGGGGCGTCGTCACGCCGTCGGCGGCCAGCAGGTCGATCAGCGCCTGCCCGCGGGCCAGCTCGACCTCGGTGAACGGCGCCCACCCGCGGCGGGCCAGCACGACCAGCCCTCGCCCGGCGGACAGCGCCGCGTTGTACTGCGCCGCCGACTCCGCCGCGACCTCGCGGGTGCGTTCGGGGTCGTTGTCGGGCAGCGCGACCACCGAGTCGGCGGCCAGCACGGGGCGCAGCGCCTCGCACACGGCGGCGGGGTCGCGCAGGGCGTGGGTGGCGGCGC
>NZ_JBFAAX010000324.1:0-6542 GCF_040639995.1 Actinosynnema sp. NPDC023658
GCGCGCACTCCAGCGCGTCGACGTCCGCGCGCCACCCCGGCGTGCCCAGGTCGGACGCCGCCACGAGCCGGCGCAGGCCCGCGACGTCCAGGGCCAGCACCACGGCGTCCGCTTCCAGGACCGAGTCCGCCAGGTGCACGGTGAACCGCTCGCCCCGGTCCACCCGCAGCACGGGCGTCCCGGTGCGGACGTCCGCGCCCCGCTCGGCCAGGTAGCGGGCCAGCGGGTCCCACAGCACCCGCGGGAACGGGTCGGCGGGCACGTCGAACAGCAGGCCCTCGCTGGACCCGAGGAAGTAGGTGTGGAACATGGTCGCCAGCTCGGCGGCCGACATCCGGGACGGGTGCGCGAAGAAGCTGCGCGAGAACACCTCGAACGCCAGGGCGTGCGCGGCGCGGGGGAAGCGGACGCGGTCCAGGTACGTGGCCGCGTCCAGGTCGTCGAGGTCGTGGTAGGTGCCCGGCACCGAGACGTCCAGCAGCGGCAGGGCCGCGCGGGTGTCGACGGTGCGCAGGTCGGCCCAGGTGAACGCGGGGCTGCGCAGCAGGAACGCGGCGGCGTTCCACGGCGCGGAGCGGGGCAGCCCGGCAAAGCCGTCGCGGTGCCCGCCGGCGTGCCACAGCGGGTAGTCCGGCAGGCCGACAAGCGCCGAGCCGTCCGGGTAGACGCGGGCCAGCAGCGACCTCAGGTTGTAGTACTGGCGGAAGAAAGCGTGGAAGCCGCGGGTCATGGTGGCGTCGCTGCCGTCGGCCAACCGCGTGGCCCACCCGCCGACCCGGCCGCCGAGGTGATCCTCCCGCTCGCACAGCACGACCCGCGCTCCGCGCTCGGCCAGGACGGTGGCGGCGGCCAGCCCGGCGATGCCACCGCCGACGACCACCACGTCCCGGTCGCACGTCGGCCGCCCGGCGGGACCGGGAACCCGCACGGCCTTGCGGTCGCGGTTCACGCCCGCCCCACGAACGTGTGCACGATCCCCCGCTGCCACCCGGCGGCGGGCAGGACGCGGACGTCGGTGAACCCGGTGCGCCGCATCCTTTGGCGCAGCGCGCGCACGCCGTCGAACTCCAGGACGCTGCGCCACAGGTACGCGTAGAGGTCCGCCGAGCCGGTCACCAGCACACCGCCGGGGATGATCACCGACCAGCAGACGGCGGTCCACCACGCGGTCGCCACCAGCGAGTCCCGCACCGAGTACTCGTGCGCGACGAACCGCGCGCCCGGCTTGAGCAGCCCGCGGACCGCGGCGAGCACCGGGTCCGGCCGGCCCAGGTTGCGGATCAGGTAGGCGGCGAAGACGCCGTCGTACGGCCCGCGCGCCTCCAGTTCCTCGGCTCGGGCGTGCACGAACGACACGTTGTCCGGCCAGCGCTTGCGCCGGGCCTGCTCCAGCATCCCGGCCGACGCGTCCACGCCGGTGATCTCGGCCAGGGGTGCGGCCGCGAGCAGCGCGGCCGTGGACGCGCCGGTGCCGCAGCCCAGGTCCAGCAGGCGCTGCCCCTCGCCGCCGCGCGCGATGCCGAGCGCGGTGGCCGAACGGCGCAGCTCCCGGTGGTAGCCGGGGTTCGCGCCGACCAGCCGGTCGTAGCCCCGGGCGGCCGAGTCGAACGCGGCGGGCACCGCGTCCACCGCCAACCTCGTCATCGGACCGCCTCCCGGGCGCGGGCCCGCTCCCACAGGAGCAGGGTCAGGGTGATCAGCGAGAAGCCGAACAGGAAGTCCTCCACCGGGATGTCCCACGGCACGCGCAGCCCGCTGATGGCGGTGGGCGCGTAGAGGACGACGGGCGCGCTCAGCTTGGTCAGCCACCCGTCCACGGGCACCTGGAACGCCAGCACGATCGCCATGGTCAGCCAGTAGGCCGGGCGGCGGAACAGGCCGGTGCGCAGCAGGAGCAGTTCCGCCGCGACCGTCAGCCCGACGGACGCGACGGCGGCGATCAGGTATTCCGGGCCCACCGGACCCCTTTCGGGCGGGTGGCCGTCACGCGGCGCACCGCCTCGTACGTGAGCAGCGCGCAGAGCGGGACCACCAGGAAGAACAACGCCTCCTCCAGCGGCAGGCCGCCCGGCAGGACGAGCCCGAGCGTGAACCGCTCGTCGAACCACCAGTGCCCGCGGGCGATCGCCACCAGGTCCCACACCCCGAACAGCGCCACCACCGGCAGCAACGTCCGGGCCACCGCGTCGAACCTCCGGTAGACGCCCGCGCCCAGGTACTCCAGCGGTGCGGTCAGCAGGAGGCAGACGGCGAGCACCACCAGGTACTCCCACCGATCGTCCATGCGACTCACCGTAAAGCGGGGCACGGCGGTTCGCATGACAGCGGCCGGAGGGGGCGCGGGCGGGTCCACTTCGGACTTCCCGGCGTCACCGCGTCCCGGTCGGGGTGCGCAGGACGACCAAGCGGCGGGTGGCCCGGGTGAGGGCGACGTACCGCTCGGCGGGCGTCATCCGCTCGGGGTCGACCACGACGACCACGTCGAACTCCAGGCCCTTGGACGCGCGCGGCGTCATCGGGCCGTCGGGCGTGATCACGGCGAAGGTGCCGGTGGCCGGGCGGAACGACTCCGGGTCGGCGCCGGTGGTCTCCAGGGGCGGCTCGCCGTGCCGCACGGACGTCGGCGGCACGGCGGTGGGGTCGACCTCGGCCAACGCGGCGGCGGCGTAGGCCATGACCTCGGCGGGCGTGCGGTAGTTGACCGTGAGGCGCCGGTACTGCCACCGGTCGTGGGCCAGCGGGTCCAGCACCCGCCGCCAGTCGCGGGCGCCGGCCGCGGACTGCCGCTGGGCCAGGTCCCCGACGACGGTCATGGACCGGTTCGGGCTGCGCCTGGCCAGCAGCCGCCAGTCCATTTCGGACAGCTCCTGCGCCTCGTCCACCACCACGTGGCCGTAGGTCCACTCGCGGTCGACGGCGGCGCGCTCGGCCAGGACCCGGTGGTCCGGCGCGGTGTGCCGGTCGGCAACGCCGACACCCACCCCGATTCGTCGTACTTCGAACTGGGCGGCGACTCCCTGATCGCGGTCCGCCTGCTGTCCCGCGTGCAACAACGGCTGAACGTCCGGCTCGGCGTGCGGGACGTGTTCGACCACCCCACCCCGCGCCTGCTGGCGAAGCTGGTGGAGACGCGGACCGGCCCGTGAGCCGGTCCGGGCTCACTGCATCCCGCGGCCGATGACGGGCACCAGGGCCAGCGGCCGCACGTCGGCGGCGAAGGTCGACGCGCCGACCGGCCGTTGCGGCTTCGACGGCGGTTCGGGTCGGTCGAAGGCGCCCTCGGCGAAGAGGTCCTCGACGAACTCGTCGATCTTCTCCTCGGTGACCGACGGCATGGCGAAGACGTGCGCGTAGTGCCGCAGGCCGCCCGCGTTCGTCGGCATCGGTTGGCAGGACAGGGACCACTTCTCGACCACGTCGTCGTGGGGTTGGCGGAAGCGCACGGTCAGGGCCATCGAGCTCCGGTCGACGTACAGGCCGCCCTCGGGCAGCCGGTCCTCCCGGTCGAGCCGGTCCTCCAGCTCCCGCAGCGAGCTCTCCAGGTACCGGGTGACGCGCAACGCCCGCACCGCCGCGGTCGCGTGCTCGCGGATGGACCTGGATGCCAGGTGGTCCCACAGCACCAGCGGTGACAGGCCGTTGCGGGATCCGGCGAACGTGGTGTCCGGGGAACCGGTGTAGGCCGGTTGGGACGGTGGCTCGACCCGGAACTTGTTCTTGGTCATGAACACCCCGCACGGCCAGGGCGCACCCTGCCACTTGTGCCCGCTCATCACCAGGGAGCTGACCACGTCGACGCCGTGCACCTCCAGGCCGAAGTCGAACTCCGGGATCTTGCCCTTCATCTCCCGGTGCAGCTGCACGGCCAGCTCGCTGCCGTGCTCCTGGGCCGCCGCGATCCGCAGGAACGGCATGAACCCCGCGCCGAGCGCGCCGTCGACGTGCACCCAGAACCCCCGCCGGAGGTCGGTGCGCCCGGGTTCGAACTCGATCTCGCGCTCCAGCAGGCCGTGCTCGGCGAAGATCGGGACGAGCCGACCGGCGATCTTCTCGACGTTGTCGTAGGCGCCCTTGAACGTCGTGCCGAAGTTGAGCAGCAGCAGGATCGGGTGCCCGCGTTCGGCGAAGAACCGCACGAGCCGCTCCAGCGCCTCCACGTCGATCTCGCCGCTGCCCTCCGGCCCGCCCTTGGACGGCACCTCCATCGGCCACTCGTCGGCGGTCGGGCACTGCCCGGGGTACTCCCTCCTGCCGATCGCGGCGAAGGTGTCGATCGCCAGGGTCCGGACCGCCTTGATCACCGAGTAGTGCGTGTCCTCGGAGTAGAACGCCACCGGGCGGTAGGTGTTGGCCCGGGTCGCCGCGTCCCGGTCGCCGTTGCCCGAGGCACCGTTGCCCCCGACCGGCGTCGGCGGCACGGCCTGCACGTACATCATCTGCGACGCCGACTGCCCGTCACCGTCACCGCCGGGCTCGCTGATGAGCTTCTTGCCGGACAGGTAGTCGCGGGCGGAGGCGAGCGCGTACAGGTTGCCCTCGGTGGCGCCCATCGTCAGCACGTAACCCCAGTAGCTGTCGGGGTTGTCGGCGTCGTAGGGCCACGGCGCGCGCCAGAGCGACGCGTAGTGGTCGAGCACCGCGCGTTCCACGATCTTGGTGTTGAGCTTGTAGTTGCCCTGCTGGAACGGGTCACCGATGTTGTTGAGGTGGAACTCCAGGAACCGGGCCAGGTCCTGCTGGTAGTGCCCCATGTCCTGGTTGCCCTGGAACCCCACCATGGTCTCGTGCTTGCCGACGAGGTAGGTCTCCAACCGGTTGAGCGCCCGCTACCGCTGCGGGGCGCACAACCCCTCGGCGGGGATCTCGAACTCCCCGGTCCGCAGCTCCGGGTCGGTCGGGTAGACCTCCCTGGGGTCACCGGCGGGCCCCGCGATGACCGGCGCGGCCCCGTCACCGAGCCCGGCCGAGGCCATGATGGCCGACCACGTGCTGTCGTCCGGCCCGTAGGGGAAGTCGGGCTGCTGCCGCCCGCCGGGGTGCCCGCTCATGACGTCCTCCCTCGCCCCGGCGGACCGCCCGCACCGGCCCGCCGTCGTGTGCGTCGGAGCGTTCCACCGGCCACCCCGCGACCCGCGCCTCGAACCGGTGGATTCGCCGGACCGTGGTGGATCTTCACCCCATCGGGACCACGTCCCCGTGACGACCGGTCACCGGTGCCGGCTCGTCCGCTCCCGCTCCGGCGGTGACCGCCCGATCCCGGAAGATCGCCCGGAGGGGGTCGGTCGCGGCCTACCATCCGACCGCATGAGGGCGGAGCGGCGATTATCAGGCGGGCACGTCGCGACGGGGGCGGTGCTGACCGTCGTGAGCTGGGTGTTGCGGGCGGCGGGCGTGGTGCTGTTCGTCGGCGCGTTCGTGCTGTCGCGCGACAACCTGGCGCTCTGGCTGGACGAGCCGGACCTGGGGTGGCCGTCCGCGATCCTGGTGAAGGTGCTGACGGGTGCGGCGGGGGCCGTGGTGTTCGAGGGCGGGCACCTCGTCGCGGTGTGGGGCAAGAGGTTCCGGTCGACG
Source organism: Actinosynnema sp. NPDC023658 (assembly GCF_040639995.1). NCBI lineage: Bacteria > Bacillati > Actinomycetota > Actinomycetes > Pseudonocardiales > Pseudonocardiaceae > Actinosynnema > Actinosynnema sp. NPDC023658. The sequence goes on from NZ_JBFAAX010000324.1 coordinate 5,572, forward strand.
ACGGTGGCGTCGTTCGACGCGCTGCCCGGCACGCGGTACGTGCTCTACCTGCGGTCGTTCCGCACCGACACCGCGCTCGCGACGCCCCCGGGGCTGCCGGGCAACCCGGTCGGCGCGCTGATGTCCCGGCGCGGCCTGACCCGCGAGGAACACCTGATCCGGTACTTCGGCGGCTTCGGGGAGGTCGTCGCCATCGGCCGGCCGGGCGAACGCGCGCCGCAACTCGGAGCGCGACGCGGCTACGTCACCGGACCGGACTGGCAGGACACGGTGACCCGGCTGATCCGCGACGCGCACCTCGTCGTCCTGTCGGCCGCCCCCACCCCCGGCACGGTGTGGGAGTTCGTCGAGTCGCTGCACGTGATCGGCTCACCGCGACGGCTGGTGCTGCTGATCCAGGACGGCCCGGCCGACTACGCCGCGTTCCGCGCGGCCGTGGGCCAGGAGTACGCCACCAGGACCGCGTCCGACGACGGCCGGCCCCCGCTGCCCGCGCTGCCGGACTACACCCCGCTCCCGCCCGACCCCGACGCGGACGTCCCGGTGCGGGCGCTGGTCACCTTCGACGACGGGTGGCAGCCGACCCTGTCCCGCTTCCACCCGATCGACCGGAAGGCGGCGGGCACCATCTGGGAGCGCGCCCGCCTGGCCGACCGCGAGCTGGACGCCGTCCTGGCGGCGCAGAAGGACCTCCTCCCCCTCCGCTGACGCCGACTCCGACGTCCGCGTGGCGGAGGAGGGGGCTTCGTTGCACCCTCCGATACCTAGCTCTACTATGCCTAGAACTTCTAGGGTGGAGGGCTCGTGAAAGTCACCAAGGACCTCGTGGCCGCCTCGGCGACACCGATGGTGCTGGGCATCCTGGCCGAGGCGGACAGCTACGGCTACGCCATCCTCAAGCGGATCAGCGAGCTGTCCGGCGGGGAGCTGGACTGGACCGAGGGCATCGGCCCGGCCGATCCCGAGGAGCT